>NZ_JACVJJ010000107.1:0-114969 GCF_015711935.1 Candidatus Solincola tengchongensis | reverse complement strand
ATCGGGTCTCTCGAGGACGTCAAAGGGGGGCTTCCCGGCACGATATACCACCTGGCCTACGGAGGCTCCGTGCTCTACGCCAGTACCTCCATGCCCTTGATCCCTTCGTACCCGTTGTTTTATCTCAACGGGATCTACCGTTACGACCCGGCTTCCGGTTCCTGGAGCATGCTCATCTTCTCCCTCTCCTATAAATTCCCCGTTCCCTACATCATGAAGTGTGGCGGGCCGTACCTATACATGTACGGCCTCGCTACGGGCAGCGGGTACATCGCCTGGCGGTATGACCCGGGAACGGGCTTGTGGACGGATACCGACCCCGCCGGAAACCTGAAGAACGTCACCGTAACCTCGCTGGAGTGGGACGGCAGCTACCTCTACGCGGGAGCCGAATACAACGGGGTCTGGCGCTATTCCCCTCTCATCGGGGCCTGGTCGAACACCGGCGGAGGCATCAAGGGCGTCAGCGTATATTCCATGGCCTGGAGCGGATCGAGGCTCTTCGCCCTGGGGTCGGGATCGGGCATCTGGTCCTACGATCCCATGTGGAGCGTGTGGACCAACCTGGGAGGGGCGAGGGGATCCTATGAGAAGTATCCCCTGGCCTGCGACGGCCCTAACCTCTATGCGGGATCCGACGGCATGGGAATATGGCGTTTCCGTTATTCCGATGCGCCGGTGGTGGCCTCGCTCATACCCTCGGCGGGCTCTCCCGGGACGGAGGTGATCGTCTGCGGGTCGGGCTTCGGCTCCAGCCGCGGCAGCTCCAGCGTTTCCTTCGGAACCGCCAAGGCGACCGAATACCTGTCGTGGAACGAGACGAGGATCAGGTGCCGTGTGCCGGACGCGGCGGCGGGGGAGACGGAGGTCAGGGTGAGTACGGAAGCCGGGACCTCCAACGGCGTTGCCTTCAACGTGACCGCCCCCGGCGTGTGGGTCTTCTCCGTCTCGCCGGAGAACGCATTGGAAGGAAGCCGCAGCGTGAACCTGGTCGTTGAGGGGAGCGGGTTCCGGCCCGGTGCCGAGGTGAGGCTGGAACAGGCGGGCACGGGGACGGTTATAGAGGCCGGAGCGGAGTCGGTGTTCTCCGGAAGCATGATGGCCTGCACGCTCGACCTCGCCGGAGCTCCGCTCGGCGATTATGATGTGGTGGTGAGGAACCCCGACGCCCAGGAGGGAAGGCTGGAGAAGGGCTTCCGTATCACCAACCTCTGCGGCCAGGGTGGCGGGACCGCCACGCTCATGCTCGGCTTGGCCTTCGGGCTTCTCTCCCTGGCGGGCTCCACCCGCAGGAGAAGAAGGCGTATGTGACGTTCATCTGTCGCGATGTTCGTCCGCCTCGGATACGGCGATGTGTACGAGGGAGGGGTAATGGAATTCGATGCCATGGAATTCAAGGTGGGCACCTACGACCTTCACCCCGAGGCCAACTTCAACTTCCAGTTGAACAGGATGGTCATGTACGCCGACGGCGACCTGGAGGAGGTGAAGGAGGCGGCGAGGAAGATAACCGACATGGCCTCCTGGGTCTCCACCTTCCTCGAGCTGGGGGAGAGGGCCCTGCGCGAGGGGCGCACGGCGCAAGCCATCTCCTACTTCCGCGGCGCCGAGTTCTTCATGTACGGGGACGTCCGGGCGAAGCACCGAATCTATGAGAGGGCCATGGACCTCTTCTATGACCATTACTCCCGCGTCTTTGAGGACGGGGTGATAGCGACGGATCGAGTGCCCTACGGCAACGGTTATCTCCCGGTGTGGATCGCCGAGCCCCAGGGGAGCCTGGGCAGGATACTCGTGCACGGGGGTTACGACTCCTGCAAGGAGGAGTTTCTCCGGACCGTCCTGTATCTGAGGGAAAGGGGCTATACCGTTTACCTCTTCGAGGGGCCCGGACAGGGAGAGGTCTTGAGGAGATGCGGGATACCCTTCACCCATGAGTGGGAGAGGCCGGTGAAGGCAGTCCTCGATCGTTACGGCCTTGACGAGGTGGCCATAGTGGGGATCTCGTTGGGGGGCATGCTCGCCCCCCGCGCCGCGGCTTTCGAGCCCCGCATCAGGAGGGTGGTGGCTTGGGGAGTCCTTCCCAATTTCCTGGACGTCGTCCTCTCCACCAGGCCGAGAGCCCTTCGCTCACTGACCAGGGTCTCACTCCGCCTGAGGCTCAAGCCCCTTGTCGACCTGGCGGCCAGGCAGCAAATGGCCCGGGACCCCCTTGCGGAGTGGGGCGTAAAACACGGATGCTACGCCTTCGGGGTGGACTCGCCTTACCATTTCCTGGTAATGGCGGACAGGTTCCAGATGCTGGACATCGCCGACCGTATCACCCAGGATTTCCTGCTCCTCGGGTCCACCCGGGACCATTTCGTGCCCCCGGATTTCTACAAGGCGGAGATAGACGCCCTCAGTAGCGTGAGGTCCCTGACCTTCAGGCTTTTCACGGAGAGGGAAAGCGCCGAGAACCACTGCAACGTGGGCAACATCCGCCTGGCGCTGGACACCATCCTGGCCTGGCTGGCCCAGACCGGGGGAGGATGATCTCTCTCAACCCTCCTCCTCCCTTTCTATGGCCTTGATATGCTCTATACATTCCGCCATATCCCAGAGCTCGTCCCATCTGCGGTGTATCCAGTACTTCCGGACCCATGCCTGCTTGTTTTTCGGGTCCAACTCCACGACCTTGTCGTAGCAGTGCATGGCATCGGCATAATACTCCAGTCCCTCCATGGCCAGGCCTTTGTTTAACCATAGAAGGGCGCTGCCGGGACACAGGTCCGTTGAGCGGTCGTAACAGTCAAGGGCTTCGTCACGTCTGCCGGCCAGAAGGAGGGCCTTCGCCTTGTTGCTCCATAATTCGCCGTCGGTGGGATCGATCTCCAGGGCGCGGTCGAAGCACTCCAGCGCCTCACCCAGCCTCTGGGATTGACCTGGCTCTTCGGCCGCGTTCATCGTCGCGAGCTCTCCGAGCAGGGAGCCCTTGTTATTCCATGCGTTAAGGTTACGGGGATCGATCTCCAGGGCGCGGTCGAAACACTCCAGCGCCTCTGCCAACTCACCTCGGGCCTTGAGTTCCATGCCCTTGTGCACCCAATGCATGGATTCATCCTCGTGCGCTTCATCTCTCATCACCACCATCTCCCCCTAAGGCGAAGTCTTAATCCGCTGGGCGCGGAAACCTCCATGTAAACTTTTCATTGCCTCCATATCGAATTATTCGCCGCCGAGGCGATTGCTAAACTCGCGACTGAAAGAGGTGCTTCCCGCCGGGGGATACGAATTCTCGGAGGCGTTTCGTAATCCGGCTTGCCACTTATTTCGCAGCTCCTGTTATGGGGATAGGTGGGCGAGATTAAGGCCACGCCCCTAGGACATACAGGAAAGAGCTTTGTGGCTGCCATGCGACGGGAAGGGCAAGGAAGCCTTCTTATGTCTCCGAGCCACGATGCCGGATCGGGGGGCGTAAAGGGGTTGAAAAGAGGTGAGGGTAGTCCTGCGGCCGCTTGACCAGTAGGGATCCCGAGTAGTAAGTTACTGCTTGTTCATGTGAGAGGGCGCAGGATAGGGGTCGGCGGACCATGGTTGTGCCGGGCGGGGTGAGGGGCGAGAGCGGGCATTGATCTCCGGGCATAAAAACGGTTTATTATCGCGTCAGTTTTCGGAATTCACGTCGCCAACACAAAAAGGCCAACTCTTCCCGTTACAGGAATTGACCAAGCTTCCCCATTCCATGGAAGCCCTTTTGGCCGCTCTTCAAGGAGGTTAGGCATGGCAGGGGAATACGGTTACACGGGCGACATCCTTATGGTTGATCTTTCCACGCGGAATATCAACAAGCTGGCGACCGCCGAGTACGCAGAAGCCTGGGTGGGGGGCCGGGGCATAGCGGCCAGGATATACTGGGATGAGGTGCCGCCGCACATAGGGGCCTTCGACCCAGAGAACAGCCTCATCTTCATCACCGGTCCCCTGGCGGGCGTCGCCGGGTTGGCGGGTTCCCGCTGGCAGGTGTGCGGAAGGTCCCCCGCTACCGACCCCGAGACGTTCTGCCATTCCAACCTGGGAGGGAGATGGGGAGCCAAGCTCAAATCCGCGGGCTTTGACGGGATCGTCGTCCGGGGGGAAGCGGAGAGCCCGGTCTACCTTCTGGTCGAGGACGGGAGGGCCGAGTTGAAGGACGCCTCCCACCTGTGGGGTAGAGGTGCCGCCGAGGTGCGGGAGATCGTCAAGGGTGAGCTGGGGGGCTCCATCGGAGTGGTGGCCACGGGGATCGCCGGGGAGAACGGGGTGGTCTTCGCCAACCTTCTGGCGGACGACGACTCCAGCGGCTCGGGTGGCTTGGGGGCGGTCATGGGGCGAAAGAGATTGAAGGCCATAGCGGTACGCGGGAGGAGAAGGGCCACCGTCACCGACCCGGCAAGGCTGGAGGAGCTGCGGAAATTGATAGGCCGGATGGGAAGCGGTTCCCCCATCCCCATGGTCGTGAATCCCGGCGTGAAACCCTTCATCTGTTACGGGTGTTCGAGGGGCTGCGTGAGAAGTGTCTACAGGGCGCGAGGCGGCAGAAAAGGGAAGGTGATGTGTCAGTCCGGCCTCTTCTACCAGTCGCGGCCGGCCGAGGACTTCTCCCAGCCGCGGGGCAGGGTTACCAGCGTCATGGAATGGGACGAGGTGGCCTTCGCCGCCAACCGCCTGTGCGACGACTACGGGCTGGACACCAACGCCCTGGAGGTGATCATCAACTGGCTTACCAGTTGTTACCAGTCGGGCATAGTGGACGAAAAGGATACGGGTCTCCCCCTTTCCAAGGTGGGAAGCCTGGAGTTCATCGAGACCCTGGTTCGCCAGATCTCCCTCAGGCAGGGCTTCGGCGACCTGCTGGCTCGCGGGAGCTCGCGGGCGGCGAAGGAGATAGGGGGAGAGGCGGCTAGGGTTCTGGAAGGTTATACCATCAGGGCCGGGCAGGACACGGCCTACGATCCCAGGTTATATCTGATCACCGGCCTCCTCTACGCCATGGAGACCAGGCAGCCCATCCAGCAGCTGCACGAGGTGTTCAACCCGCTGCTCTCCTGGTTGTTGACCACCTATGGCCTGCCGGGGAGCTATGCCACGGGGAAGGTGATCCGGGACATGGCCAGTAGGTTCTGGGGTAGCGAGGAGGCAGCGGATTTTTCGACCTATGACGGCAAGGCCCTGGCCGCCAGGATGATCCAGGACCGCCAGTATGCCTACGAGTGCCTCATCCTCTGTAACTTCGCCTGGCCCCTCATGCTCGTTGAGGGCTCGCCGGACCATGTCGGCGATCCCGCCGTGGAGAGCATGGTCCTCTCGGCGGTCACCGGGAGGGAGGTCGGCGAAGAGGGCCTCTACCGCATCGGCGAGAGGGTCTTTAACCTGCAGCGGGCCATCCACGCCCGAGAGGGCCGCGCCGGGAGGGAGAGGGATGTGCTCCCCGAAACCTTCCACACTCAGCCCCTGCAGGCCGACCATTTCAACCCTGGGTGCCTGGTGCCGGGAAAGGGCGGCGAGCCCATATCGCGGAAGGGAGAGGTGGTGGACCGGGTGGAGTTCGAGAGGATGAAGGACGAGTACTACGCGCTGAGGGGATGGGATGTGGCCAGCGGGTTGCAGAGAAAGTCGCGCCTCAGGGAACTGGGGCTCGGATTCGTCGCCGAGGAGCTGACGCAGTGCAAACTCGTAGTCGATGATCGATAAGGAAATCATTACCATTAATTGACACGCGATTCGCCCATTCGCACGGAGGTTGCGGGCTCAGGCTCGAGGGCTTGGCTCCCCGGCATCACGGCGAATCTCCGAACGCCATACGCATGCGGATTGGAGGGGGGGGAAAGGCGATGGAATACGATTTCGACGTGGCGGTCATCGGCTCCGGCGTGGGCGGTCTTTGCGCGGGGGCGCTGCTGGCGAGAAGAGGTTACCGGACACTCCTGACGGAAACCCTGGACCGCTGGGGCGGGAGGTTTTCCACGGTGGAGGAAAACGGCTTCCTTCTCCCCACCGGGGCCATACTACTTCACCGCAACGGTCCGCTGGAGGCGGTCTTCAAAGAGGTGGGCGTGGAGTTCGAGGTGGTCAATCTTCCCAAGACCCTCCACTGCAGGATCGAGGGCAAGGATTACCCCATGAGGTTGAACAACCCTTTGAGCCTCATCGATGTGGCCGCCGACCTCGAGATATCACGCGGTGGGCTGGTCAGGCTGGGCGGGAGCCTGGCCAGGGAGATCGGCAAGAAGAGGGTCCTTAAGGCCTTCGGAAAAGGGGTGGAGGATCCCCTGGGTGGCGGGAGCAACCTGACCTTCCGGGAATGGCTCATGCAATACACCGACAACGAGGTTGTCCACAAGGTATTCGACGCCATCATCGTCGGCGTGCTAGCCTGCCGTTCCTGGGAACTGCCGGCCTCCCAGTTCTTCTACTACATGACCCGACTGGGGTCGCTGGCCGATGCGGGCGTAGCGCCAAAGGGCAACGTGCGCCTCGTCCAGGGGCTGGTGGATGCCGTGAGGGAGAAGGGCGAGGCATGGTTGAACAGCCCGGCCAGGAGGATAGTGGTGAAGAGAGGCTCCGCCCGGGGGGTGGTGGTGGAGAGGGAAGGCCGGGAGGTCGAGGTGAGCTGTCGGGCGGTGATCAGCGACACCGGCCCTAAGAGGACCGTGGAGCTCGCCGGAAGCGACAATTTCGACGACCGTTACCTGCGGGAGGTGAGGATGAGGCTACGCGCCGGCCCGGCCATGCTCATCCTTGTGGGGAGCGACAGGCCGGTGCTGCCCGAGGGCGCTCCCTTCCTGCTCATCGTGGGCGCCCGTCGCCTGGTCGTGGGCGGAGAGCTGGCCATCCTCTGCCCGGGCCTGGCACCGCCGGGAAAACACCTTTCCTACTACTGCGGGTACCCGCTCAATTCGCTCCTTCCCATGGAGGTGGAGTGGGAGGAGATACAGTGTCGGAGGGACCTCGAGGAACATTTCCCGGACATCAGGGAGCACGGCGAGATACTGCGCATGGAGGCGCACGACGTGGACAGCGAGCTTCCCGGCGCCCGCGCCTGGCCCGGATATGACATGCCGCCGGAGACGTCGATAAGGAACCTTTACAACGTGGGCGAGGGGGTCCGCGCCCCGGGCTGGTCGGGGACCAACAAAGCGGCTCAGACGGCCATCGAGGTGGCCCACACGGTCTCCAAGGTATTGGGCTGAACGTCCCGGACGGGTTCCCTCTCCTCGGCCGGACACCGCGGCGTAGTGTCGTGTGGGGCTGAATCGACACTCGCGGTGGGGCCTCACAGCGAGAGGACGAAATCGCGTATGGCACGCGTCACCTCTTCCGGTCTCTCCATCGGGGAGAGATGGCCGGCATCCTCGATGTGCACCAGGCGGGTATTGGGGATGTGCTCCGCAAGGTACTCGCCGTATTTGACGGGGGTCAGACGGTCGTCGGAGGCCGCGAGGACGAGCACCGGAACGCTTATCTCCCCCAAGCGCTCCATGACGTCGAAGGTGTCGCAGGCCCGGAAGTCCCCGAGGGTGACCTCGGGAGGGCACTCGGCCATGCTCTCGAGGAGCGGCTCTATCCTCCTCGGGTCGGTCTTGGGGCTTATGGACATGGACCTGGAGCCGGCGACATAGGACAGGTAATCCCGCTCGATGGCCTCGAAGATGAGGGGCATTACCCGCAGCCTGGCGCCCGTGTTCACCAGGATGCCGGCCTTGTAGTTCGCCTTGCCTTCCAGGAGGAGTTGCAGGGCCACAGCGCCCCCCAGGCTCAACCCGCAGGGGACGGGCCGGGGCACCTCCAGGTCGAGGATGAAGCTCTCGACGGAAGCGGCATAAGCGGTAACGCTGTCCGTGCCCTGACCGCCGCTCGCGCCGTGGCCGGGAAGGTCCAGGGCTACGGTGTTCATATCCCCGGCCAGGGCTTCCACCTGGGCGTGCCACAGGACGCTCGACCCCCCGGAGCCGTGGATGAAGACCACGGTGGGCAGATCAGGGTCCAGGGGCCACCGCCCGGCCACGAAAGCCGTATCGCCTGCTCTCGATTCATGCATCGTGATAAAGAGCATAACACATGTTCTCCGCGCGCCGTGGGTGGGCGATCCTGTTCTCGGTCCCCCGCCCTTTTTACCGCCTTATCCTGAGTCGTCCCGCGGTTCACATCGGGAGGCGAGTTCATGGCGGTAAGGACGGAAGAGTTACGTTTGGCTGGGCTGACGGGCGGAAGGGAGAATCCCCGACGATGATCAGAGGCGGGAGGCGGGGACAAGGCCTTGATGGCGGCTCGCGCTCGTCTTCTCTCAAGGCGCCTCACTTCTTGGCCATGCCCTCCACGGCGAGCTTGAAACACCGCCGGCCCGCTTCCCGGAGGGAAAAGGAGCCTCCGACGAGGCACCAGGCGAAGAGGGTTCCTACCATGGAGCGGTAGAGCACCCTTGCCAGTTCCTCCGGGCTCATGTCCGTCCTGATCTCGCCCGAGCCCTGGCCGTCGGCGATGATCCTTTCCAGTTCCTGGTGAGGGCGGAACATGTCGGCGGTGGCCAGCGAATACTTGAAGCCGGGTTCGATCTGGGTGGCGAAGGCCGTCTTCAGGGCTTCCGGCCCCGCCTCCTCGATATATTTGAAGAACAGGTCCAGGTAACGGGCCAACCTCTCCAGGGCGCCGCGGCTCTCCGCCCTGGCCTTATGGTTTATGGCCTGGTAGAAGGAGTCCACCTGCCTGGCGAAGGGAAGATACCTCTCCAGGAGAATCTGGTCTTTGGACCTGAAATGGTGGTAGAAGGCGCCTACGGAAAGCCCGGCCTCCCGGCAGATGTCCGCCACGGTGACCTTTTCGTAACCCCGTTCGTCGAAGAGGCGAACGGCGGTTTCCAGGATTTTCCGGCGCGATACCTCCGCCTGTTTCCTCCTGCGGTTGGAAATCCGCTCCTCCTTCTCTCCCCTTCCGTCTCTCGCGCTTTCCGGCATCGAGTCCTCCTCGGGGCCTTGACAGCTTCGTTTCATCTTATCATAATACAGAATACATTCGGCGAATATATTCGGTGAAATACGGCATGGGGAAATGAGGCTGTTGCTGGCGCATGGTGGGGATGAAAGGGGGTCCGGCGCATGGAATCCGTGGGCTTGAAGAGCGAAACCGGCACTCTTTCCGCAAGGATCGTACGCCTCAAGGAGGAGGCCCTTTCCAGTCCCCTGCATATAGATATGGCGCGCATACGCGCCTATACAAGGGTGTGGAGGGAGACGGGGGAGGAAGGGGAGAGAAATCCCTGCATGCGCGCCGCCCTGGCGCTGCGCGAGACCCTGCGCACCATAGACGTGGTCATCGGCGAGAACGACCGTCTTGTGGGGAGCAAAGGGGCCAGCCTCATGACCGACATCATCCCCATAGAGAGGTACAATTTCGAAGGCAGCTGTAGCGTCATTCCCCTGCTTCCCCTCTACATCGCCATGAATCCGCCGACCCAGAAGGAGTTCATCCGCGCCTTGAGGGATTGCAGGGAGGAACTGGAAAAGGAAATACTGCCTTTCTGGAGGAGGAGGACCGTCCAAGAGAGGAAGCTGGAGGCCTGGAAGAGGGAGGGGTTGTACAAGCCGGTCAGGCTTCCCCTGAAGACCCCATGGGACATCGTAAAGGCCTACCGAGCTTTTGGTGGTCTGGAGAAATTGAAGAGCGTGGCCTCGGTGGCCAGGAATGACGGCGGCGCCGAGGGAAAGGGAGAGAGGGGGAGAGACGGCGCCGGGCGATTCCCGCTCGGGCTGCGGGACGGGCTGCGGCGCCTGCGGCAGGGATGGGGAGATGCGTGTGTGGCCCTGGGCATCTCGGGGCTCAGGAGCGCGCTGCGCCTGCCCTCGCGCGTGATGGCCTTCATGAACGAATGGTTCCCGGATTTCCTGTGGTTCAGCGGCGCCATGCAGGGCCATCTTATACCTGGATTCCATCGGGTCCTGGAGATCGGTTTCGAGGGCCTCGCTGGCCAGGCGAGGGAGAGGTTGGCCCGGCTGGAGGAAGGAGACCCCCAGTATCACCAGCGCCGCGATTTCCTCGAGTCGGTCATCGTTTCCGCGGAGGCGGTAAGGGAGTTCGCCTGCCGTTATGCCGAACTAGCGGAACGGATGGCGGAGAGCGCCGATGTTCCAGAGCGAAAGGAGGAACTCCTGGCCATCGCCGAGAGATGCCGGCGGGTACCCATGAAGCCGCCGCGGGATTTCATGGAGGCTCTGCAGAGCCTGTACCTGACCCATGTGGTCCTGATCATCAGCTACGGGTTCGACAATGTCTTCTCTGCAGGAAGGGTTGACCAGTACCTTTATCCCTACTACCGGAAGGACCTGGAAGAGGGAAGGATGACCAGGGAACAAGCCCTGGAGGCGCTGGAGGAGTACCTCATCAAGATATCGCGCAACAGGTTCTTCGGTCCCAACAACATCACCATCGGCGGGCTGGACAAAGAGGGGAAGGACGCCACCAACGAGTTGTCCTATCTATTCCTGGAGGCCCTCGAGAGCCTGGGGGGCATGGGAAACGGCCTCTCAGTGAGGATCTCCAGGCTGACCCCCAGGGATTTCCTGCTACGCGCCTGTGCCGTCAACCGGCGAACGGCCGGGGTTTCCTTCTTCAACGACGAGGTCATCATACGCGACCTGACCGCGGACGGCTACGCGCTGGAGGACGCCAGGAACTACAGCATAGTCGGGTGCGTGGAGCCTCACGGCACGGGAGACAGCTATTCCCCGACCGCCCTGAACGGTTTCTGGATGGCGGGGGTCCTGGAGATGGCCTTAAACCGGGGGAGGAGGAAGGTGACCGGTTCGCGCCTCATCGGTGTCCCCACGCCGGACCCGCGGAGCTTCCGGTCCTTCGATGACGTCAAGGAGGCCTTCGCCAGACAGCTCTCCTTCGTCATGGAGAAGGCAGTGCGCATGAAAGAGGCCTCCGACAGGGTCTTCGCCGAGTCCTTCCCCAACCCCCTCCTCTCCTCCACCATTGAGGGATGCCTGGAATCGGGCATGGACGCCACGCGGGGCGGCGCCCGGTACAATCATGGGTGCATCAACATCCAGGGATTGGGCACGGTCGCCGATTCACTGGCCGCCGTCAAGTGGGCCGTCTTCGACGAGAAGGCGGTCACCATGGAAGAACTATTGCATGCCCTGGACAGCGACTTCAGGGGTCACGAATCACTTAGGGAGACCCTGCGGCGCAAAGCCCCCAAGTACGGGAACGACGATCCCCGGGCCGACGGGATAGCGGAGTGGATATCCCGGACCTTCACCGGGGAGGCCCGAAAGTACCGGAGCTTCCGAGGCGATGCCTACCGGTGCAGCTGCGTCTCGTCCGCCACCCAGCTGGTGGAGGGGTACTTCTGTACCGCCACTCCCGACGGGCGTGGCGCCCTGGAACCCGTTTCCAACAGCATGTCGCCCTCCAACGGGATGGAGAGGACGGGGCTCACCGCGGTGCTTAAGTCGGCGGCGGTGGCGGGAGACGCCGACTACAGCGACGGCACAGCGCTCAACGTGAGGGTCAATCCCCTCGCCTTGAGGAGCGGCGAGAACGTGGAGAAGCTGGCCTCCCTGATCGAGGCCTACTTCGCTCTCGGAGGGAGGCATGTCCAACTCAACCCGGTGGACGCGGCGACCCTGCGGGACGCCCAGGCGCACCCCGAGAGATACCCGGATCTGACGGTCAAGGTCTCAGGTTACTCGGCTCGCTTCGTCGAGCTACCCAGAGCGCTGCAGGACGACATCATAGCGCGCACGGAGTTCGAGACCCTCTGACTTTTCGTAAGGAAGGGCGATATCGGGCGGGGATACGGCGGGACTGGGCGACCGGCCGAATCCAAGAGCCTTTGGAAGCCGATGGGGCCTGGGGGTTCCTGCGGCGAAGGCGCGGTTCGGGCAGTAAAACGGACCCCAACTCCACGGGGTCGATTGAACCGAGTCCCTGAGGCACGAGCGAATTACCGGCAGTCTTTGGAAAGGAGGTACAGATGTTCATCCCCTATACCCGGGAGGCGGAACAAGCCCTCGAACAGGTGAGGAACGTCTCCGCCCTTCAGTGGTCCATCCTTCCCCTGGTCGCCGTCCTGCTCTACGTCTATGCCCGGGAGATACAGGAGAAGAACTACAACACCCTGTTCACCTGTCTGGCCTTCGCGGGATGCGGCCTGCTCCTGGAGATGCTCAACGGACTCATCATGCACTGGACGGGGAGGACGGCGCTCTGGGTCGCGGCTGGCGAGTCCTCCTACCTCATCTTCGTGGGCATCAACATCGAGATCATCCTCTGTTTTTCCATAATCTGGGCGGCGGCCGCCAGGGTGCTTCCGGAGGACCGGGGGATGAAGATACTGGGACTTCCCAACCGCGCCGTATTCGCCGGGACCTTCGGGTTCTTCAGCATGTGCACCGAGGCGCTGCTCAACAGGGCGGGGCTTCTGGTCTGGCAGTGGTGGTGGTTCAAGTGGCCCTATGCGCTGCCGCAGATACTCGTGTTCTACACCCTCGCCTGGTATGGGCTCATCCGCTTCCAGGATTCGGAGATCTCCTTCCGGGACCGGTGCAGGATTGTGGGCGCCATCTACGCCGTGCTCATAACGGCGTTTGTCGTCTTCGCCGTGGTCTTGAAGTGGGTATGAGCCGATGAGGAAGGAGAGGGATCGGCGGGGAGAAAGTAAAGGAGTGGTCATGGAAAGAGCGCCATCCAAATACCAGGTAAGGTTGGCTCTGCTGGTGACGGATTTCCTGGACCGGCACCCACGCCTGGTCCGATGCCTGCTACGGCCCATCGCCAATGCTCCCCTACTGCGTCGCTACCTCTGGGTGGGCATCAGGGGGTTCATGGGAGCGTCCGCCTTCGACTGCCACGTCATCGATGCCGCGGAGGGGGAGGTGGATTTCGGAGGGGTGAAGGAGACCTTCTATCCCTCATGCCTCACCACCGTCATGAGGGAGACTCTGGTTCGGAGGTTCGGCGAGGAGAAGGCGGAGGAAGTCATCAGGAAGATCGCCCGGGAGGCAGTGCACATGGAGGTCAGATTCGGCATGGAGGGCCGCTGGTTTCCCAGGCGCTTCCTCGCTTTCGCCGGTGACCCCTCCGCTCTGGAGGCCATGAAAGCGGACCCCGACCTGCTCCGCCTGGTGTCCAAGGGCCTGGCTCTGACCAACCGGTTCATCCACGACGAGGGCGGATACGGTTGCATCCGGGTGGACCTCGCGGCCGACCCCATACGGATAACCATAGACAATTCCCTCTCCGCCAGGCTCGCAGGCCGTTCCGGGAGGCCGGTGTGCGCGGCCAGTTGCGGCATGATGGAGGGCGCCATGAGTTACATGCTCGCCAGGGACTTCCGCGCCGAGGAGGTCGAATGCGCCGCCATGGGGGCACCGCGTTGCGTCTTCGAGCTTAGGGAGGCGGCCGCATCCTGATGTGGTCAGGATTTCCGTGGGCTGGGTTCGAAATGGATGAGGAGGATGTGGATGAAAGAGGGCGTTTCGCGTGAGAGGATAGACCATTACCTGAAGTTCATCGAGTTCACGGGAAGACATCCCGCCCTCTCCCGGGCGGTGCTTTGGCTGGCCTACAGGATCCCTCCGCTGAAAAGGGCTCTGCCCGTGTCCATGAGGATCTACATGGGAGGGAGGATCCTGGAATCGTACCGCGTGGATAAGCAGAAGGGCGAGATAAGCTTCGGCGGAGTGGACAGGCAGATCGTGGGTGCGGAGTTCCCGGAGGTCGTCTTCCGAAATCTCGCCCAGCTCGCCGGAAAGGAGGAGGCGCAGAGGATCATGTACGATATGCACTTCCGGATCATGGAGGAACAACTGCAGAAGCTCGATTTGGAGGAGATCTTCCCGAGGTTCCTGGCCCCTCTCTTCCGCCAGCCCGCCGATGCGAAGCGTCTGGAAAGCGATCCCACGCTGGCGCGACTGTATGGGGAGATGGAGCGCATGCTCCTGAGGTTGCTCTTCAGTGAGTCCGGGTGGGGAAGGCCGGA
Source organism: Candidatus Solincola tengchongensis (assembly GCF_015711935.1). Classification (NCBI taxonomy): domain Bacteria; kingdom Bacillati; phylum Actinomycetota; class Candidatus Geothermincolia; order Candidatus Geothermincolales; family Candidatus Geothermincolaceae; genus Candidatus Solincola; species Candidatus Solincola tengchongensis. Next base: position 100,964 of record NZ_JACVJJ010000107.1, on the reverse strand, counting down.
GTTCGATTCCACGCCGCTCCCGAGTAAGGTGACAGTGCATAAATCCGTGGAGTCAGTGTGGATGCGACCATCCGCGGAACCGGTATGCTACGCCATGGCGGGGTCACTTGCCGCCTTCGTGAGCCATATCGCGGGGAAGAGATACGCGGCGCGCGAGACAAGTTGTGCGGCAACCGGGGCACCACGCTGCGAGTTCACCCTCGAAAGCGTGGAATGAGCATCTCAGCGACGGGATGCCGCCATGTCGGGCCTGTGGGGGAGAGGAAAGGAAAGGCGTCGGACGGACCAGGCCGAAGCTTGAGAGACGGCCTTCCGGGCGTGGCTCTCCCCCCGGGTCCTTCCGGGCAATGGATACCAATCTTTACCAATAAGCCTGGGGCCAGTACCACTCCGGAAGCTCGATGCCCGTGCCGAAGTCCACGACGTACCATCCTCGAGGCCCTTTTTCGGCCAGTATTGCCGCTGTCTCCACATCCCGGCCAGTGCTCATCACCGCGGCTGCCGCCTGGTTCCCGCGGATGGCCAGGTTGGTTATCTCCAGCGCCACCTCTCCCGTGGAGTTCAGGTAGGCGAAGTCCAGCATGACCTCCTCCACGTCGGCCATCTCCGCCAGGAACCAGTCGGGCAACTCAATCCCCGAACCGAAATCAACGCCGTACCATCCGTATGCGTCCCTGGCCATGACCACAGGCACGTTCTCCAGCTCCTGGTTGAGACAAACGGCGATGCCAACCGCCTCGTCACCGTTGATGAGCAATCCGGTGACGGCGAACTCAAGGCCCGCCTCGGCGTTTTCTTGCACGTATTCGAGCATGGCTTCCTCGGCCGCGGCCAGCTCCTCCTCGCCGGTAAGCCCGCCGGAACGGTCAAGGGAGTCGGAAACGTTTTCCCCGTTGTCCATCTCCTCGAGCATGTCAAGGTAGTCCAGTTCCTTGGGGTCCAGGCCCGCCTCCATGAGGAAGTCGCCGGACATGTACCATTTTCCTCCCACCCGTACCACCTCGAAGGAGCTCTCCTCGGCTGCGGATGCCTCTTCGCTCACCTTTTCGCCGTTGTCGCCCGTGTAGGTCATGGTGCCGTCGGTAACCGTCACCGTGGCCTCGTCGCCCCGCAGTTCGGTGGTCATCTTGCGGATGTCCACCTGGAGGTCGTCGGGTACGGCGGAGAAGAAAAGCTCGAAGAAGGCATCTCGGTGGTCGCCCAGGGCCCTCTCCAGTTCCTCGCGGAAGGAGGGCTCCATGGCCTCCAGCAACATTCCCGCGTCCTCCAGCTCCAGGGCTCGGAAGAAGTCCCTCACCGCTTCCTCGGGCCCCGCGGTCGCGGTGCCTTTTCCTCCCAATACCAGGAAGACCAACACTAGGGACAGGGCGGCGGCCGCCAGCAGCCCCAGCCCACCCAGCACCCAGGGGAGAGCCGACCTCTTCTCCGGATGCGGGTAAGGTGCCGTCCCGGGAGGGCCGGCATGGGGCGAGGAGGCCAGTTGGCCCTCGGGCGAGGGAGATATCCCGTAGGTTTGGGGGGCTTGAGGGGCGGGAGGCGTAACACCAGGGATTTCCCGGCTCACATCTCCCGCGGACGGGGTGAGGCCCGCGGTGGGCGGCGGAGGGGGCACGCCCGCCGTAGGGGACGCGCCCAGGGCGGCGCCGCAGTTAGGGCAGAAAGCGCTGCTTTCCGACATCTCCCTCCCGCAATCGGGACAGAACATGGGGTTCTCCTTTCGTTGGCCGAGCACGACTAACCCATTATTCCCCACCCGGCGGATAAGGGCAATGATCTTACTTTTCACAACCTTCGAGGTCGGGGCCGTTCCTGTGCTCCCGCGGGCAAGATATTTTCTTCTTCCCGCTGGTGGGCGGCAAGAAGCGGCCGATCATTTCCTTGAAAACACATCGGGCTTCCATACAGGTTGGGCTTTCGGGCCAGTAGGGGTCGGTGCATTGTTCTCACACCGGGGGCGCGTTTATCTCCATGGATAAGACAAGCGTTCGTGCGGTAGGGGATGAGGGCATAGGCTGTTATCACCGGCTGGGGGACTTTTTCGTGAAACCGGTTCGATGACCGGTGGAGAAAGGGTCGAGGACCTGAGGGATTTTCGATGTCCGGGGAACGTGGGCTACTCGGAGAGCTGCCGGTTGTCGGCCCCAAGCTTCGCATGCCGTCTTCCTTTCCGCGGATGTAATAAAATGGGATGGCGGGGCGGTCCTTCGATCCATCGGGCGGTGACGTGTGTCGTCGAGGGTCGGCCCGGGAGGCTCGAGGCGCGTTGATAAGGGAGAGAGGGCGGGAGGAAGGAGGTTGAGTTGGGGGACTATCTAGCAAAAGTTACCATGGCTATGGCGGAACTCGATCCGGAGGTGGACATGGCCACCCTGGTCGGGGAGGCGCTGGCCGCCGGCGAGAAGGCCGCCGACCTCCTGAGGGCCATGAGCGAGGGCATGGTGGAGGTCGGAAGGCGCTTCGAGGCCGGCGAGTACTACCTGGCCGACCTGGTCCTTGCCGGGGAGGAGATGAAAGAGGGCCTCAGGGTTCTCGAGCCTCACCTTGAGGTGGGGGAGACCGGAAAGAGAGGGACGGTGGTCCTGTGCACGGTGAGGGGCGACATCCACGACATCGGGAAGAACCTGGTGGGCACGATGCTCAGAAGCGCCGGCTTCCGGGTGGTCGACCTGGGCGTTGACGTCCCGGCGGAGAAAGTGGTGGAGGCGGTGAAGTCGGAGTCGGCCTTCGCCGTGGGCCTCTCGGTTCTTCTGACCACCATGACCGGCTCCATCGGCGAGGTGGTGGAGGCGCTGCGGGGAGCCGGCCTTCGGGAGGGCGTGAAAGTGGCCATAGGTGGCGCCTGCACCACCCCGGAGATGGTGGGGCGTTACGGCGTGGATGCGCTGGGGCGCGACGCCGTGGAGGCGGTGCGCATCTTCTCGGGATGGGCGACCTGAGGGCGGCGCCTGCCGCGGGTTGGAAGGAGGTGGAAAAATGGCTTTCGTTGCCGGGTTCATCGCTCACGCTCCGGACGCGGACCCGGAGAAGCACCGCTGCGTGATTGACACCGGGAAGTATCGCCTGATCGTCGTGGTGGTGAGCAACCAGGAGCAGGCCCTGGAGCAGAGCCGGAGGATGGTGGAGGAGGAAGGCATACACTCCGTCCTCCTCTGCCCGGGCTTCACCCATGCCGACGTGGCGGCCATAGCCGAGGCCGTGGGGGAGAACGTGGGGGTAAACGTGGCCCGGGGCGACGGGCCCAGCAACCGCATCGCCGTCCAGACCATCGCCCGGGAGTGGGGTTTCCCGCCGCAGGGCTGAGGGCCTCCGTCTCCCGGGCCGGATCACTTGCTCCGGAGCGTCTGCATGCCGCATCGGAAGGGGCGCTCTCTGCGTGCTTTGTGCCCCTCAGACCACGGGAATACGTCGAGCGGAGCCGGTCACCGTCGCCGCGGGACCGTCCGGCCGCACTCGAGATACCACCGTATGTTCAGGGGGCGCGAATCGACCCTTGCACACTCCGGACCCTGAGAAGGATGCCGCGGCCCGCGGCGCTCTAAGCCAGGAACGGCCCTTTCCGATGACGCAGGGGGCCCGGCGTTCAGAGCCTCTCGAGTTCCTCGGTGAGCTCCATCCCTTCGTCACCCAGGTCCTGCAGCGTCTGGAGGTTTTCCACGAAATCCATCACCGCCGTGAGGTCCTCGATGTCGAGCGAGGCGGCTTCCCTTTCCAGCTCACCGAAGCGCTCCTCGAGCCTGCCGTAGAAGTCCAGCAGTTCCGCCTGCACGCTCTCCGCCTCACTGGGCACCTGCAGTGCTTTAAGCTCGGCGTAGGAATCCGAGGCCACGTCCTTGCCCTCGCCAAGCGCGCTCTCCAGAAGGGCCATGGAACCTTCCGGGTCCTCCCCGAAATCCGTTTCCGAGAAGACCTCGAAGATGGAGGAGAGCCGGTCGGCTGTCCCCCCGTGGATCTCGAGCGCCTTTTCCTTGTAGACGGCCAGAGACGAACCCCCGCAGCCCAGCGAGTTCAGCGCCAGAAGCGCGGCCACGACAGCGCATAGCGCCACGATTGAGGTCTTCCTCCGCATTAAACCACCCCCTCAAGTTGTAGAGAGAAAAAGCTCAAAGACGAGACGCCGTGCAAGGCGTTCCATGACCTCTGCAGCTCTCCACCTCCTTTCGCCGCACGAGTCGCCGCCCCCACCTGTTCTGGTATTAATCTTCGGAAGCGTGGCCCTTTTCTTTTAGGGCTCCCCTTGCCTCGAGACGGCGGTCTGCGCCTCGCCTTCCGGGAAGGCGCCTCCGGCCCCATCTCGTGTTTCCGGTGGACCGGATGAGGTGACCGGTCCGGGAACGGGCATCCTGGAATCGCCGGACAAGAACCCGTCCCGGCATCGCCGGCCGGTTTATGGCGCAGGATGGGAAAAGCGCTTCCTGGGCGAAACTCCGCTCCTTATCTCCGATCCGGGGGCGGCGCGAGAGGCGCGTTTCCGGAGAGGAGGCGAGGGCGGAGGAGATGTCCTTTCACGGCTACGGCTTCACGGCTTTGATCATCCCGTAGCCGAAAAGGCCGTTGCGGAAGAAGGAGTCCAGGATCTCACACCCGGCCACGAAGTCCCGGACCTTTTTCTCGGGAAAGGCCCCCCGCTTCTCGTCGAGGAAACGCAAGGCGTTGTCTCTCCAGCGCATGGGGGTGGGGAGGACCTTTTCCGTGACGTCCAGGACGGTCACCTCCCGGAAGCCCGCTTCCACAAGCCGGTCGGCGTATGCGCCCATGGTGGGGAGCTGTCCGGGGCCCCAGGCCTTGAGGAGCTTGTAATATTCTCCCAGATGAGTGAGGAAGAAGAACAACCCCCTGTGCGGCGAGAGAAGCTTGCGCTGCATTATGTCGCACATGACCAGCGTGCCGCCATCCCGCAGAACGCGGTGACATTCGGAGAAGAGCTTGCGCTTGTCCAGCATGAGGTGGGCGGCCTCCAGTATCCAGACCAGGTCGAAGGAACGGTCGGGGCACCCGTTGTCCATGCCGTCGGCCACCCGGAATCGCACCTTGTCGTAACCCCGCTCCCTGGCTCCCTCCTCGGCCAGCCGCACCCCCCGTTCGCTGTTGCTGATGCCCTCCACGAAGCATCCGTACTTCTCGTGGAGGCGGAAAGCGGGCGTGCCTATGCCGCATCCCACGTCCAGCACCCGGGTATCGGCGGTTATGTCGCACCATTCGGCCATCTTGTCGATCATGGCCTCCGCGGCCTCAGAGAGCTCCGTTTCCGGCCCGCGGAAGTATCCGAAGTGAAAGTTATCCCCCATGAACTCCTTCCAGGCGTCGGTGATTTCGTCGTAATGGGTCGCCGAGTCCACCGCCATTGAGGAACCCCCCCTTTCATATCGATTACCCTGATGCCCGAAGGAATAGGCTCAACTTACGCGAAACGCCGGACGTTCTCCGCTGTTTCGGCCACTGACGATGCAGTGGCTTATTAATTATGCCCTTGAGAGAATTCCGGCGCAACGGTAAGGCTCGGATGCGTTGACGTACCTTTGGCCGCGCATGGGGCATATTTGCCGCTGCCCGGCGATGTTAAGCCGTATTGGGTCCTTTCGGATGGAAGTGGCACCCGGAGAGCGCTCGACCCCGGCGGCGAGAGGCCTCTTCCTTCGGGTTGAATCGGGCGAAGGGGTTGCGGAAACCCTCCTATTACGGAGGGAGCCGGTTCGTGGGGAGTTCCGGCGGGGGAAATGGAGGTGGCCAGTTCCTTGAGCATAGCGGGGGACGGAGAACCGGGGATTTCCCTTGGGGGTATGCTTTAATTTAAGATAAACCCTTCACCGGGTTGCTGCCGGCGCGGCAGGTCTCGTATGGGGAGGGGCAGACACCCATGGTGGCCGACGGGAAGTGGGAGAACCACGTTCGCTCCGCCGAAAGCGGTAGGCCCAAGGGAAGGATATACGGGGGGCTGACGCAGGAGAAGCGGAGGGAGGCCCGTAGGAGCCGGCTGCTGGAGGCCGGACTGGAGCTCTTCTCCAGCGAGGGCTATCACCGCACCCCCATCGAGCGCATATGCGAGAGATCCCATGTCGCCACGCGCCACTTCTACGAGCTGTATCCCGGGAAGGAGGAATTCTTCCGGGACTTGCTGGACACCCTCATCGAGGATTCCCGACGGGCGGTGCTCGAGGCCCTGAGAGGCGAGTTCAAGGACCCCGTGGAGGAGGTGCGGGCCGGGATATCCGCTTTCGTCCGCTCCTACCTCGATGACCCTCGCCGGGCGCGCGTCGTCCTGGTGGAGGCGGTGGGGATCAGCCCGGAGATGGAACGGCACCGCAGGGAGCTCATCCACGGCTTCGCACGCATCATAGAGGAAAAAGCGGAGGAGATGAAGCGGAGCGGGACTCTCCCCGATAGGGATTATTCCATGGGCTCTCTGGCTTTGGCGGGAGCGGTGAATGAGCTGATGATAGACTGGGTGTACTCCAAGTCGCCGCCTCCAAAAGAAAGGGTCATCGAGGAGATCGTCGACCTCTTCCGCCTGGTCATCTTCGGGCTGAGCACCCTCAGGGACAGGCTTTGATCTTTCCGAAGCGCGGTGCCCTCGCGGCCCAGGACTTCACCGGCCGGGGGTCGAGGGCGAACCTTCTCCGGACAGCCGGCAGAAGGGCTGCCTCCCCACATGCACATGGCTTATAATTAACGACGGTGGGCGAATGCCGGGCAAGACGCGGAAGGGTGACCGAGCTGGCCTAAGGTGATCGCCTGCTAAGCGATTGTGCGGGTAAAACCGCACCGTGGGTTCGAATCCCACCCCTTCCGCCAGCGACCAGCCGGGAGAAGGACGGGTTCTCCCGGTTTGATTATCCCTGTATCCGCCTTGGGCCGGGGAAACAAAGCCGCAGGAGGCGGGGCCGTCGAGGATCGGACATGCACAGCGGGTCTTGCCGTGGGGAGGCGGCTCCTCGGCCGGGGATTCGGAGGGGTCGGGAAAGGAGGATGAATTGACCAGGGAGAGACTTCGCAAGATAGTCGCCCGACAGATGGGGCGGGAATACACAAGGCGCAAGAGACACCAGGCGAGGATGAGGGAGAGAAGGCGTCGCGGCGGGAAGACGGCTTTCCTACTGGGAGCGGGAGCCGGATTCCTTGTCGCCCGTGCCTACCTCGAGAGGCCGTTGCCGGGCTCGGGAAGGGTGATCATAGCCGATGAACAGCCCGGTCCTTTGAGCACCATGATGGCCGAGTTGATGAAGGGGTTGCTCAAGGACCCGCAGAAGAAAGCCCTGGCCGACGGACTGGACTTCTCCCTCGCCCTGCAGGACCTCAACAATCCGGAGCTGGCCGCCACCATGCGCTTCAAAGGGAGCGACGTCACGGTGAGCAACGGCGTGGCGGAGGACGCCGACGTGTACGTCGGGACTGAGCTGGCGCTGCTCCTGAGCCTGGCCAGCGCGGGCAAGGGCAGCCAGTTCTTGAAGTGGCTGCAATCCGAGGAGGGGAGAAAGGTAGTCGAGGCCATACGCGACAGGCGGTTCAAGATCAAGGGCGTGCAGCGCAAGCCGCTGCAGATGCTTCGCTTTCAGAGATTGCTCACCCCGACGGGTTGAGGATCAGCCGTCAGGGACGGCCTTCAACGCGGAGGGCGTCCGTTGCGACCCGGATTGTCCCCGGAGAACACCAGCCTCTTCACCATTTCGCGGAGCTCCTCGAGCTTGAAGGGCTTGGTCATGTAGACCACCGCACCCATCTCCAGGCATTTCTCCCGGTCCTCCATCCCGGTCTTGGCGGTGAGCATGATGATGGGTATATCCCTGGTCTCGTCGGAGGCCTTGAGTTGGCGGAGGACCTCGTAGCCGTCCATCCCCGGCATCATGATGTCCAGCAGGATGATGTGCGGCCTTTCGGCAGACGCCAGGCGAAGGGCCTCCCTGCCGCTGGGAGCGGTGAGAACCTTGACCCCGATCTTGGTCAAGTTAATCTCCACAAGACGGAGGAGCAACTGGTCGTCATCCACCACGAGGGCTCGAACTTCCACCGTTTCCCTCCGGAACCGTGCGCACTCCTGAATTTAATCTACCCCGCTTTGCTTCGCATGAAACACTTTTCGCGCCGTGGAGTGGCAGCGCATTCCAGAGCACCGCTTCGTTTCGAGAGGACGGCCGTGCCCTTTCGTCATCGGCGGCATGTGTGGACCTATACTTGCGGTTTTCCGCTCGCCGATGAGGGGACTCTTCAACGATACGCACCTTCGGGACCTGTTTGAAACAGACGGCCTCTCGCATAGCGGCCGCCGCCGTAAACGCGCCTCCCATCCCCTGCCCGGTCGTTAGGGAGGGCGGCGTTCGGGCCTCGTGTGACGGGGAAGGCGTCATCCGGGCGCGAACCGTGGCAACCGTTATGACGCTCGCCCTTTCCGGGTTCGGGCGATAAGATGCCGGGTTTGAGCCGCGAAGAGCCGGTACCGTGTCGTACCGGCGGATGCATCGTGGACGAAAAAAGGGCCGGGAGACCATGCTGTCGCCCAGGCCGAACAGGCGGGAAAGCGGGAGAGAAAATGGCTATATATCTCGCCTGACCTTGTTGACAGGCCGCGGGAGGCTACATACTATATGACTGACTGTCCAGTATTTTCCGATACAATTTAGCGCACACGCGGAGGAAGAGGCATTTGGCGCGGAAGAAGGAGAAGGCCGCGAGGAAGGAGAATGCGGGCGAGGCCGGGCCGTCCTGGGACATGGAGGAGTTCCTGAAGGTCTTCCAGGGCCGGACGGGGAACGCCGTAACACGCAACCGGCTGGAGAGGTACCTGCGGGAGGGGCTGCTCTTCCCCCCGGGAAAGGACGGCCGTTTCAGCGAGAGGCACCTGGAGCGCCTGCAGATGCTCGAGCACCTGCGTTCCCGCTACGGGATGAGCATGCGGGACATGGCGGGGATATTCGGGGTGCTGGAAGGCAGGCGCGAGGAGCCCACCAGGGAGGGGGCGGCCGAGAGGGGTGATGACCGCAAGAGGAAGATCGTCGACAACGCGGCACGCCTCTTTGCCGCGAAGGGTTACCACGGCACCACGGTGGACGAGATCGTGCAGGCCACGGGAATCGCCAAGGGGACTTTTTACCTCTATTTCGAGAGCAAGGAAGACCTTCTGGTCGAGGTGATAAAGAACCTTATCGACGAGACCCTGCAGAGGATAGACGACAAGCTGCGCGGCAAGGGAAAGAGCGATTTCATAACCCGAATCGAGGCCAAAGGGGAGGAGCTCCTCGAACTCTACCTCGAGAACAGCGAGCTCCTCTATATGCTCCTCGGGGAGACGGTGGGCAACCGCCGCCTTCAGGAACAGCTCCACGAGGTCTACGAGCGGCTCGCGGAGCGGTTAGAGGAAGACCTGCAGTGGGGAATGCGGGAGGGAGAGATATTTCCCTACCAGGACCTCAGGACGGTGGCCTACGCACTGGTGGGAATGGGGCAGACGGTGGCCATCCTGGTCTCCGGATCGGACCGGGAACAGCTCCCGAGGATTCGGGCCACCGTAGACCAGCTGGTACGGCGTATATTCTCCCGCTGAGGGCTCAACGGGTCCGTAAACTTCCCGATGCGCGGGCCCCCTTATGTTTGTGCCGGCCACCCTGAGCCTGTCCTCCCGGCAACCTTACCATTATCTGGTATGTCCTCTCCCAGTTACGCTCTTCGAGAATGACGGGCTCTCGAGCGGAAAGCCCAGTTCTTCGCGAGGGTGCCGACGGGCGCCGCCCTGGAGGCTCGAGACCGGTTGGACTGAAAAATAGAGGACCCCGGTTTCCGGCAAACCGGGGTCAGCAGGGAGGGAGGTGCTCCGGTAGGGGTACCAGAGCACGGATGAGGTCACACCCTTATCAGCTTCCCTTCCGTTCTCCCTTGGGAGTCCGGCAGGTTGTTAATAATTAATGCTACCCTCAGGTTTACATATATACACCTTTTCGGCGGAATAATCAAGTTAATTGTTTTTTTGACTTCCCGGTTTTTTTGGATACCCGCTCCGGGCCGTTGTTCGCCGTGGGCGATTCCAGTTCCTGCGGCGAAGCCCCCGGTCGCAGGGTAAGGCGGCAGGCCGCAAGGAGGGGAAGAAGCCCAGGACTTGACCCTCTCCGGGAGGGCTTTCGCCGGGCGGCTGAATCCGCGCCGGGCTTGCGACCACACGTGGCGACGCGTTTGAGGCGAAGGGAAGGAGGGAGCAGGCAGTCCTACGCGGCGCGGTGCACCGTCTACCTTCTGTTATAATGGCCTTGATCGTCGGGCGGGTTGGATATATCATGAGAGCCAGGGGTTAGACGTCCGTATTTCCTATTGTCCGCACCCTTCAGGAGGGCGGCGATTCCGGCGGCCGGGAAAAGAAAGCGGCTGCCCCCGGGCTCGACGGAGGAAAGAAGGAGGGAAGTGTCTCATGATGGGCGGTAACTGGGGCAAGGTCCTGAAGGTGGATCTCACGAACCGGACCGTGGAGGAGGAGGCCATCCCGGAAGAACACTACCGTGATTTCCTGGGCGGGAGCGGACTGGCCGCCAAGTGGTTCTTCGACCACCGGGGATGGGAAGCCGAGCCGCTGTCTCCAGAGAATCCCTTGATGATCATGAACGGCCCCTTGTCGGGCACCAACTACCCCGGGGTCTCCAGGCTGGAGGTATGCGCCCGTTCTCCCCTCACCGGGATATGGGGCGAGGCCTCCATGGGAGGTCATTTCTCCCCTCAGCTCAAGCGGACGGGGTACGACGGGATCGTCGTCCTGGGAGCCTCTGAGAAGCCCGTCTACCTCTACGTCACCGACGAGGGGGCGGAGATCCGCGACGCCTCTCACCTCTGGGGTAAGGACACCTACGAGACGGAAGAGCTCCTCAAGCAGGAGGTGGGGGACAAGCGCGCCCAGGTGGTGTGCATCGGGCCGGCCGGCGAGAATCTGGTAAAATTCGCCAACGTGATCAACGACCGTGGCTCCACGGCGGGGCGTTGCGGCATGGGCGCGGTCATGGGCTACAAGCGCCTCAAGGCGGTGGTGGCTCGCGGGGACAGGAAGTTCCCGGTGGCCGACGAAGCGGGGTTCAAGGCGGCGCGGGACAAGATGTCCGAGGCCCTCAAGTTCAGCATGGTCGCCGAGGGGCTCCACGCCTTCGGATCCAACGTGCACATGGAGTACGGCATGGCCATCGGCGACGTGCCTACGAAGAACTGGCGGGAGGCCTACTGGGCGGAGGGTCCGGAAAAGCTGGGCGGCACCACCGTGGCGGAGACCATCCTCACGCGCACCCATTCCTGCTTCGGCTGCCCCATCGCCTGCAAGCGCATCGTGGAGATAAAGGAAGGGCCTTACCGCATGGAGGAGGGGCCGGGTTCGGAGTACGAGGCGGCCGCCGCCCTGGGGACCCTCCAGAGGATGGATTCCATGGAGGCCAACCACAAGGCCAACGAGCTCTGCAACCGCTACGGCATGGACGTCATCTCCTGCGGGAGCGTGATAGCCTACGCCACCGAGGCCTTCGAGGCCGGCCTGATTAAGGAGTCCGACACCGGCGGGCTCAGGTTGGGCTGGAACCAGCCGGATACCGTGCTCGAGCTCATCAAGAGGATCGCTTTCCGGGAGGGCATCGGGGACGAGATGGCGGAAGGGGTACGCTCCATGTCCCGAAAGTACGGGGGGGAGGAATTCGCCATCCACGTCAAGGGGCTGGAATGTCCCATGCACGACCCGAGGGCCCTGTGGGGCATGGCCCTCACCTACGCCACCTCTATCCGCGGCGCCTGCCACTGCGCGGACGCCAACCTCTACGTGGAACTGGGGCTGCTCAACCACAACGAGCTCGGAGTGAAGAGGAGTTGGCCTTACCGGGCCAAGGGCAAAGCGGCCCAGACGGTGGCTTCCCAGAAGAAGGGGGTCATCGCCAACTCGGCGGTCATCTGCGAGTACGCCTGGAACGCGGCGGGAGGTTCACTGGCGGAGATGGCGGAGGCGCTCCGCACCCTCACCGGTTTCCCCTACACGGTGGAGGAGCTGGCCAGGGTGGGAGACCGCATCTGGTACATCAAGAGAGCCATCGGCAACCTCTGCGGGGCCACGCGGGAGGACGACCGCCTGCCGCGGCGCATCCTTGAGCCCCACCTGGAGGGGGTGACCTCCAGCCTCCATCTGGCCGTCTTCCCCCAGTTCATGTCCATGGTGCCCATGGGCAAGCTCAGGGTGGAGAGGGTCAAGGAGACCACGGCGAGCCTGATGAAGAAATATCTCTTCCCCAACATGGACAAGATACTCACCTCGCTGAACAAGCTGCCCGTGTTCTCCGCGCGGGGCAAGAGGCTGGAGAGGAAAGACCCCGAGGAGATAAGGCGCAAGACGGTGGCCTTCGAGGAAATGCTGGAGGAGTACTACCGGCTGCGGGATATAGACGAGAAGGGGAGGCCCAGCCGCCGGAGGTTGGAGGAACTGGGCCTCAAGGACGTGGCCGACGCACTCCACGGTTGAGCGGGGCTTGCGTCCGAGCGGGGATGAGGAGATGCCTCTGGTAAAGCTCTACGCCACCCTGCGCAAAGCTGCGGGAGAGAAGGAGTACCGAAGCCAGGCGCGCGACGTGGGCCAGGTGCTCAAGGAACTGCAGGAGCGTTACGGCGAGGGAGTGTCCCGTTACCTGCGCGATTGCATCGTCCTTGTTAACGGGCAGAACGTGGGATACCTGAAGGGCAAGAGGACCAGGCTGGAGGCGGACGACGAGGTCTCCGTCTTCCCTCCCCTGGCCGGGGGATAGCCGGGGCCGGGGGCCGGGGGAATGCGTTAGCCGGCGTCCGGCGGCCCCCGGCGGGCGGCCTGCGCCGCTCCGCACGTGCCGGGTTCAGAGGGGGGTGACGGTGAACCCGCCTCCGCCGGGGGTGGTGCCGCCCACCTGCAGGGCGGCGAGTTCGCTCACACAAGCCGACAGCAGCTCCCGGCCGGCCGCGACCTGCTCCAGAGCGCCGGTTATTTTCTTGGAAACATCTACCAGATTGGCGTTGGAGGCCAGGGCGGCCCACTGGCGCAGGTGATCCGCTTCCCGCTCCAGGCGTTCCGACCCGTGTTTGAGGGCCACCTTAAGGCTGACCAGGTCGATACCTTCACGGCACATGGCATTCACCTCCATTGCCTCGCCGGCGGGATTTTCGATCGGTTCTCCGGTCCGGCTTTCAGGCCCCTCTCACTTACCGATTCCACAATCCGAAGGTCTGAAAGTCAACCTTTGGGCGGCAAGGCGAAAGATCCCAACCCCACAAACGGCGGCTCGACGCCTTCCTGGATTGGGCCTCGATTCGAAGACGGCACGGCCTTCGATTCCGTTGCGCGTCGGGTGCCTGATCACCTGCAGGCCTCCGGCGCCGCCTTGCCCAGTTCCACCAGGGCCCGGCGCAGGGTCTCCTTTCCCTTCTCCGTCATGCCGCTCAAGGGGAGCCTCACACCGCCCACCTCCACGCCCATCCAGTTGAGAGCCTGTTTGATGGCCGTGGGGTTGGGTTCGCAGAACAGGGCGCGAACCAGGGGGAGCACTCGGTAGTGCAGCTCGCGGGCCTCCTCCAGCCTGCCCTCCCATACCAGGCGGCACATGCGGCTGAATTCCTTGCCCAGCACGTGCCCCACGGCGGCGATGCATCCCTGCCCGCCCAAGCAGAGGACCAGGAAGGTCACCGCATCCTCGCCGGAGTAGACCGCGAAGTCCAGGCCGGCTCTGCGGGTCTCCTCGATGATGGAGCTCACCTGCAGGATGTCGCCCGAGGCCTCCTTGATCCCCACGATGTTCTCCAGCTCGGCCAGGCGGAGCACGGTCTCCACCTCCACGTTGCGGCCCGTCCGGAAGGGGATATTGTAGAGGATGAGGGGCAACGAGGTGCTCTCGGCGATGGCCTTGAAGTGGCGGTAGATCCCTTCCTGGCTGGGGCGGTTGTAATAGGGGCTGACCTGGAGGCTCCCGTCCACGCCGATCTTCTCCGCGGCCATGGTCATCTGGATGGCCTCCTCCGTGCTGTTGCTCCCGGTGCCGGCGATGACCGGCACCCGGCCCGCCGTCTCCTGGTATACGAGGTCTATAACCCTCATGTGCTCTTCATGGCTCAGGGTGGGAGACTCACCGGTCGTGCCGCAGGGTATGAGGGCGTCAGCCGCCTGCTCCTCGATGAGGAAGTTGACCAACCTACGCAGCGCCGGTTCGTCTACCCGGCCTCTTTCGTCGAAGGGGGTGACCAGGGGAATAAGACAGCCCTTGACGTTCCAGTCCACCTTCCCGACCTCCTCTCTCGATTCACCGTGCTCAAAACGGCTGGAGAGCACTCATCGGATGACCCTCCCGCGGTTCCGCCGGGGAACCGCCTGCCCTTCAGGCGGTGCTTGACCGCCTTACGCATTGGCGAGCGGGTCGCCCCCGATGACCTCCCACGCGAGACACGTTCAGCGGGCTTTCGGGCGCGGAGAATCCGGAGATCGTGTTTCCCGCGTGCCGATCACCGGCATGGCCCGCCTTTACCGCAACCTTCCCCTCCCTACGGCGGCGGTATAGGTGTAATGATAACAGAATGAGTGCCGAAAAAATGTTACTGACGAAGAGTCGCTTTTTCCTTTTTATGGAATATTGCTCTCGGGGACCGGAAATTACCCCCCACCCTATTGACAGGCGATAAAGCGGTGATAATATGAAAGCGTTCCGGCTGAGCTCGGGGGAAAACCGAATCCAAACGCCTATAATCTTGTGCGTCCGGAACGTTGGTAGGAACCCAGGATGCCGAGTAGAAAACGTCGCGGCCTCAAGCCCGGCGGTCCCAAAGGTATCTTGGGTTTCTACTTTTTATTCGTGCCCGCGCTTGCCTGCAGGTGCGGGCCGGTGAGCCAGGGAGGTGCTTCATGTCCGACGGGCTGGCGGGAAAGAGAGTGGTGGTCATCGGGACGGGCATCGGAGGTTCCGGGGTTTCCGCCCTCCTGGCCAGGGAAGGGGCCAAGGTTCTGGTCCTGGAGAGAAACCCCTTTCCGGGGGGGAAGGCGGCCAGTTTCGAGCGCGAGGGGTTCGTTTACGACACCGGAGTCCATTGGCTCTCACGGGGCGGCAAGGGCCCCCTGGGGGAGATCGCCGACCTTGTGGGGGCGGAGGTGAGCTACCGCTCTCTGGAACCGGCCATGCAGTTCACCGCGGGTGGCCGGACGGCCATCCTCCATCAGGAAATGGACGATCCGGAAGCCCTCGAGCGCCTCTTCGAGGAGATCGGGGTGCTCCCCGAGAACCGGCCGGGAGCGCGAGCGCTCTTCGAGGACCTGGCGCGTGAGCGCTCACCGCGGGAACTGGAGGAACTGGACGAGGTGTCCTTTTCCGATTACTGCTCGAGGTTCGTGGACGACGAGCAGCTGAACCGCTTGCTGGACGGCTTCACCGGCATGTACATGTGTATCTCCAGGAAGGCCGCCTCGGCGGCGGAGTTCATCCTGTGCTTCTCCAGCCAGGTGAAGGAGAGGAGCCTTTGTTACCCGCTGGGTGGGATGCGTGCCGTTCCCACCGCTTACCTGAAGGCCCTGGAATCCATGGGAGGGGAAGTGCGTTACTCCACCCCTGTGGAGCGCATCGTCGTGGAATCTGGAAAGGCGCGCGGCGTGGAGGCGGGAGGGTTCATACCCGCCGACCTCGTGATCAGCAACACCGGCCTGAAGGAGACGGTGGCCCTTGCCGGAAGGCATAATTTTCCAGACAACTACCTGGCTTGGGTGGATTCACTCCGCCTCTCCTTCGGTGCGGTGAGCGTGAAGTACGCCCTGGACGCCGAGGTGGTGAAGCCCCACCTTTTCTGCTATTTCCCCGATTTCCGGGACCCGGAGCTCGTGGAGAGGCAGGCGGCGATATTCGTGCCCGTGCCCTCCGCAGCCGACCCTTCCCTCGCACCTCCCGGTTGCCAATTGGTCCTGGCCGGATCCCTTGCCCCTCCCGGCCTGGAGGACAGGGAGCAGGCGGCGGCCGTCTGCGAGGAGATACTGAACCGCATCGAGAACACCATGCGCGACCTCTTCCCGGACATCGAGGACCACGTCATCTGGAAGATAAGGACGGACACCAGCTACATCGCCCGCATTTCCGGCAGGCGGACGGGAGAGGTGATCGGGCTTGCCCAGAACCGCCACCAGGTGGGGAAGAACCGCCCCTCCCACGTAACCCCCGTGGAAGGGCTATACTTGGTGGGAGCCGATGCGGGGGGACGCGGTGTGGGCACGGAGATGGCCGCGGACAGCGCCCTCAACCTGTGGAGGATGCTGCTCCATTCCTGAGCGGTGGACTCCTGAGCCTCGTCCTCGGGGATGAGGATCAGCCGGCCTTGACCAGGACGCAGGACCATTCGCCTTCCATCACCCCGTATTCCGACCACAGGACGAGGATCTCCTGCAGGAAGGTTTGCGCGTCCGGTGTTCTTCGGTAGGCCTCCTCCATGCGTTCGCGTATCAGGTCGTAATCCATTCCCTTCACCTCCAGGGGCATGATACCCCGGAGGGGTGACAAGTAGGCCGGGGTGAGGGGAGGCCCTTATGCTCGCGTTTCCGGAAGCGTACCAGGTTCCTCACTCCCGGAAGCGCACCAGGTTGCGCCCGGATTCCTTGGCTTCGTAGAGGGCGGCATCGGCCTTGGCCACGATGTCCGAGCGGTCTTGCACGCCGGGGGAAGGGAAGGAGGTCACGCCCTGGCTGACGGTGACCCGTACCGGCTTCCCCCCGGGCGCCGTGAAATCGTGGTTCTCCACCGCCATGCGGATGCGCTCCGCGGTCTGCACGGCGCTCTCCAGGTCCGTCTCCGGGAGGAGGATGGCGAACTCCTCCCCGCCGTAGCGGGCGAGGATGTCCATACTGCGCAGGCATCCCTTGATCAGGGAGGCGGTCTCCTTGAGGATCTCGTCGCCGAAGAGATGGCCGTAGGTGTCGTTTATCCTCTTGAAGAAATCGATGTCCAGCATGATGAAGGAGAAGACGGTGTTGTAGCGGAGGGACCTCTTGTACTCCTTCTCGAAGAGCTCCTGGAAGAAACGGTGGTTGTAGATGCGTGTGAGGCCGTCGGTGATGGCCATGCGTTTGGCCCCCTCGTAGAGGCGGGAGTTGTCCACGATCATCACCAGCTGGTTGCTCACCAGGTTGAGGATGCTGGGAGCATCGCGGCGGAAAGCAGGGGTGGAGGGGCCGGCCAGGAGCAGCAGCCCGATGGGCATCTGGTGGGCGATGAGGGGGATATGGATATAGGAGTCACCCGCCGGTTTTTCCTGAGCCGTGGTGACCAGGTTGTCCTCCTGGAGGACCGTCCGCCCCACGGATTGCTCGTCCCCGGGCTGCCAGGCATACCCGGTGGCGGTCCCCATGGTCTGGGAGATGACGTTCTCCAGCGTTTCCGGGGTCACGGGGCGGTTGAGGTAGAGATACAGTTCCCTCTCCTCGAAGAGCAGAAGGGCCCCCACGTAGTAATTGAAGAGTTTATCCAGTATCTGGAAGATGGAGGACACCGTCTCCGTGAAATCCTGCATGGACCCGGCCAGGGAGGCGATGTCGTTGAGGATGGTGGTCTCGAAGAGTTTGCGGTCCAGGAGGTCGGTGATCTTGTTTATCACGTAGTCCTCGCTGACCTCCTTGCGCCGCCGGCGGGCGAGGTCCCGGGCCTCGCGGTTCTTTTCCGATGCCGAGAGCAGGGTCTCCACCTCCTGAAGGAGGTGTTCCGGCTTGAACCCCTTGGTGATGTAAGCGTCGGCCCCGGTCTTCAGGCCCCAGAACATGTCGGTCTGGTGTTCGCGCCCGGTGAGCATGATGATGGGCATCCAGGAGGTCATGGGGTCCTCCTTGAGCAGGCGGCAGACCTGGTAGCCCTTGATCTTGGGCATCTCTATGTCCAGGATCATGAGGTCGGGGAGGAGGGAGAAGGCCTTCATGGCCGCTTCGATCCCGTCCCAAGCCACGTCCACGCGGTAGCCCGCCTTCTCCAGTATGGACCCGGTGACCTTGACCACCAGCTTGTTGTCGTCCGCCAGGAGCAGATGCTTTCCGTCTTCCATAAACAAGGCCCCCTCGCCGTTCCGCCCTTGATTTATCGGCGGGCGGAACGGGGAAATTAAATCCTTGGGCCGGTCAGAGCCTCATGCCGCTCGCCCCGCAGGGTGGTGAGGGGTTTTCATGGCCGTGGAGGCGATGGCCTCATGGGATCCGGACTTGTGCTCACCTCTGTGGATGGAGGGAGCCCCTCAAGCCTCCTCCACCGGCGGGATGCGCCGTCCATTGCGGCGCCACAAGCCCCTCCGGGGAAGGATGAGCTCTCCTTACACAACGGAGGCTCCGGCGCTTCAGCGACTTGGTTAGAGACTCACTCCTTTCTCGGACGCAGAAGCACCTCCACCCGCCCTCCTTTCAGGGCGGCTGCCAGCCGGCAGGCCTCCTCGGGGGTGACCTCGAGGAGGAGGCAATCGGGGGGCGAGGTACCCTGTTCGTTGGAGGATTGCCACGTGGAGGCGAGATTTTCCGCGGCGATCGTCCCCAGTACCTTCACGTCCTCCAGCCCCAGGCGGGCGGAGTCGCCCTCCAGGAACACGAGGTCCACCCGCTCTTCCGGGACAAGGGAAGAGAAAGGGAGGTTCGCCGTTTCCTGGGGTAGAGGAAAGGCGCGGAAACCCGGGGTGAGGGACTCGCGCGCCTCCGCGTCGCCGGAGAAGAGGGCGCTTTCGAGGACCGGCTCTCCCTGCCGCACCGGGCGGGCCAGACGCCTTCCGGTCAGCCGGGAGATCTCGGTGAAGGTACCGGGCAGGAGGTACTTGTCGGGGAAGGGCACCTGTTGCAGGGAGGAGGGATCGAGGACCTCTCCCCCACCCAGGTCCCTGGCCGCCACCACCAGCTGCACCAGCCGCCCGGCCTGAGCCGCGCGGGTCCCCACACCCCGGAGGTAGGCGAAGGCGATGAGCGCGGAAAGAGCGGCGGCCACTGCAGCAGCGAGGAGATAGTAGCGCGGGTTTCGCAGCCCGATGAATTCCAACCCCTCTCCTTTCCTTAGCTCGTTCTCCCTGTCCTTTCTCGGACCCGCCGCCCGTCGGCGGGGGTCGTTGCCGGTGGAGGGTGGGCGAAACGCCCCTCTACTTCAGGGGTATGAACTGGAATATATTGGTTGAAGTGTCCATGAAGAGAAAACCGTGCCGAATGGTCTCTCCCCCGCAGATGACCTTGACCGCTTCCTGAGCCTGCAGGGTGGCCACCAGGGCGGGAGTGGTGGGAGGGTTCCCCTCCATGACCTCCACGCCTCGCTCGCCACCGCCCCCGTACAGTTCCCTCAGGCCGGGGTCCCCGGGATAGACGGTCATCACCTGCCCGGCGTAGCCGGCTATGGCTCCGTGTACCATGGGCACGCCCAGGCGTGCGCACCCTTCCTCGAGCACCAGGCGGGAGGGGATGTTGTCCAGGGCGTCCACCACCACCTCGCTGCCGTAGAAGACCTCGGCCACGTTTTCCGGGGTGACCAGGAGCCGGTGGGCGGTGACCCGGATGGAGGAATTTATCTCCCGGACACGCTCGCTGGCCCTCTCCGCCTTGGAGCGGCCGATGTCCGCCTCCCGGCACAGCAGCTGCCGGTTGAGGTTGTTCTCCTCGAAGGCATCCCCATCGACGAGGACGAGGTGGCCCACGCCGTAGCGGGCCAATATCTCGGCGACGTAACCTCCCAGCCCTCCCAGTCCGCAGACCCCCACGCAGGAACGGAGGAGGCGTAGCTGCCCCTCCATGCCCAGGGTTCCCATGTTGCGCTGGTAGCGGGCGGGGACCAGGCCGGCCTCCAGGCATGCCATCTCCGCCTCCAGGGGCGCGATCCCGGCCTGCTCCGCCGCTTCCCGCAGGGCGACTTGAGGGACCACCCGGAAGCCCCCTTCCTCCCGGGAAGCCTTCCTAAGAAGCTCCACCAGCCCGCCGTTCATGCGGTTATTATATAACATATACAACTTATACACAAGTCCCGGGAACGACCTCCACGCAACTGCCCGAGAGAGCGGCATACGCCTTTGCCGTAGCGCGCGGCCATTATGGGTGGCGTGCGGTCCTCGGGCGGTCTCTTCCCCACCGGGGGTTCCGCGGTCCCCGAGGGGAGGGCGTTGGTTTCCGGGTTCAGCCGGCGGGCTCAGCCGACCTTTGTGCCCAGCTTGCGGATGACCTCCTCCGCCTCGCTCACCGTGCGCTCGATGACCTCCTTGACCGTGGGGATGTCATGGAGGAGTCCGGTCACCTGCCCCACGGGCAATACCCCGTTGACCGTGTCCCCTTCCTCGGTGGCTATGCGGATAAGTTTGAAGGCGTTGGCCATGTAGGCGAGCTGCTTGGCGTTCTTCCATCCCGAGGCCAGGACCCCGATGAAGAGCTTCCAGTAGGGCAGTTTGAGCATCTGCGCGATGGCCCGGGAATTGGGAATGGCCTTGAGCATCTGGATGGGGTTAAGGCCCCGCCTGATGGCCTTACGCGCCCCCTCGGTGTCCAGCACCCGGCACCACAGACCGTCGAAGCGTTTGGAATAGAGGGTGTCGTAGACGTCCTTTTCCAGGGAGAGGCGCTTGTAGTTCTCGTGCAGGGGGCTCTCCACGGTGGTCATGAAGCGGGTGCCCATGGCCACGCCCTCGGCTCCGAGCGCCAGGGCGGCGGCCAGGCCCCTCCCGTCGCCCACCCCGCCGGCGGCGATGACCGGTATGTCCAGGTTGGAGGCCAGGCTGGGCACCAGGCAGAAGGTGGTCACCTGCTCCCCGTGGGCCGCCGCCTCGTTACCGGTGGCGATGACCGCGTCACAGCCGTACTCCTGTGCCCGGCGAGCGTGCCGGAGGTTGGTCACCGTGGCCAGCACCTTGCCTCCGTACTGGTGGGCGGCCTGCACTATCCAGTCGCCCTTGCCCAGGGAGAAGTTGATGACCGGCACCTTCTCCTCCAGGAGCACCTGGGCGTTCTGCGCCGCGCCCGGGAATAGGAGCGAGACGTTGGCGCCGAAGGGCTTGTCTGTGAGCTCGCGGATCTCCCTCACCGCCTTCCTGGTCTCCTCCGTATCCAGGACCCCGGTGGCCAGAAGGCCCAGCCCGCCGGCGTTGGAGACGGCGGCGACCATCTTGGGCACGCTTATCCAGCTCATGCCGGAGAGGATTATGGGGTGCTCGATGCCCAAAAGTTCGGTGATGCGCGTTTTCATGGGACTGCTCCTTCCTCACTCCGTGGGACCTTCAATCCTTCCCTCCCCGACGCTCCCATTCCGCCGGCGGGCGTTGCCGGCAAGAGGAGCGTACGCGCGGTCCAAAGTCTAAATATTATATTACTTGCCCGCCAAGCGACGCACGTCGGATCGGAGTATGACGCCCTTCAGGCGCCCCTCTTCGACGACCCAGAGGAATTCCCTTCCGCTTTTTTCCAGGAGGGCCAGGGCTTCCAAGAGGGGCTGTCCGGGCGAGCATGCTTCCCATCCCCGCACGGGAACGGCCACCGAGCTCACCGGTGTCTCCTCCCACAGGTCGCGGCGCACTTTCCTGAGGTCGGAGAGCCGGACCTCTCCCGCCAGCTTTCCCTGGCCCAGAACGGGGATGACGCTGCCCGGCGCTCTTTCCAGATACACCCTGTAAACTTCTTCCAGAGAAGCAGAGAGATCAACGGCTGGGGTTCCGGGCCTTAGTATCTCTTCCACCCGCCGCCCCTCGAGGGCGGAACGCAGGCGGGCCTGGCGCAGGCTGCTTGCGGCCGCCTGGATGAGGAAGGTGCCGATTAGGATGAACCAGCTTCCGGAGAAGAGGAGGTCATAGGCGCCGTGAAAGAGGTCCGCCAGGAGCATCGCGGCGCCTCCCAAGGCCAGAAGGGCGCCGACCCCCTGGCCCAGACGGCCGGCCGTACGGGTGCTCCTCTCGAGGTCTCCCCAGTGATGCCAGAGGAGGGAGCGCAGTATCCTCCCCCCGTCCAAGGGAAACCCCGGGATCAGGTTGAAGGTGCCCAGCCCGAAGTTCACCGCCGCCAGGAGGGTGAAGCCGAAGGAGACGGTCTCCAGGCCCAGGACATAGGCGGCGTAGGCAAGGCCCCCGAAGAGCAGGCACAAGACATAAGAACAGAGCGGGCCGGCCACGGCCATCTTGAACTCCACCCCCGGGGAGGTGATCTCCTTGCCCATCTGGGCCACGCCCCCGAAGACGAACAGGGTGATGCGGTTGATGGGGACCCCGTTGCGGTTGGCCACCAGAGAGTGCGCCAGCTCGTGGAGCAGGACGGAGAGGAAGAAAAGAAAGGTCGTCACCAGGGCCGCGGGGAGGTAGGAGGCCGGTCCGGAGGCCAGGTTCTCGTGAAAGAACTGCACCACCACCCAGAAGAGAAGGGCGAAGACGAAGAACCAGCTCCAGTGGAGGAAGATACCGATGCCGCGGAAGGTGGCTACGCGCAGTCCTTTTCTGGGAATCACCTTTTCCTTCTTCTCTCAGGAAGATTCATCCAGCTCGAGAGGGCTTATGGTGGCCTCGTCAAGAACGGAGGCACAGTCGCATTTGCGCTCCCCGGCAAGGGCGGGAACCAGTCTCTCCAGGAGGAGGAGCAGCCTTTCGTTGTTCTCCCGGAAGACGCGCCCCACTTCCTCCGCGGTCACCGTCTTGGCTCCTTCCTCGTCGGCCACCCACACGTCCCAGTCGGTGACCAGGGAGATGTTGAGGTAGCACATGCCCAGCTCCCGCACCAGGACCACCTCGGGGTACTGGGTCATGTTGATGACGTCCCAGCCCTGGGCGTGGTACCAGCGGCTCTCCGCCCGGGTGCTGAAGCGCGGCCCGTTTATGATCACCGCCGTCCCCCCGTTGCGGCACGGGATTCCGAGTTCCTCGGCCAGCCGGGCGCAGGTCTCCCTCATCTCCGGGCAGTAGGGCTCGGCGCAGCTGATGTGCACCGCCGCCGGTCCGTCGTAGAAGGTGCATTCCTGACGTCCGGTGCGATCGACGAACTGGTCGCAGAGGACGAAGGTCCCCGGGGGTATCTCACGCTGTAGAGAACCACAGGCGCCTGGGGAGATGATGCGTTCCACCCCGAATTCCCGCATCCCGTAGACGTTGGCCCGGTAATTGATGCGGTGGGGAGGGAACTGATGGTACCTCCCGTGCCGGGGCAGAAAGACCACCGGTATGCCGGCCAGCTCCCCGTGGACGAAACGGTCGCTGGGCGATCCGAAGGGGGTGTGTACGGCATAGCTCTTCCCTCCCTTGATAAGGGAATAGAAGCCGGATCCCCCGAATATCCCTATTCTGGCCTCGGGCAGTCTCATGATCCCCCCTCACGCCTTCCGGAGCCCCGTTCTTTACCGGTGGGGCTCTACTCGCCTCCGACGGAGGCCTTTTCCTCCGCCTTTTCCGCCGCGCCGGCGTCCTTTTCCGTTCCCGCCCCTCCCTTTCCGTTGTCCGAGGCGCGGGAATCTGTTTTGTAGAACCCGGAGCCCTTGAAGATTATCCCCACGGGATGGAAGAGGCGTCGCACCTTGCCGCCGCAGCTGGGACAGCTTTCCACGCTCTCGTTCATCCCGTGCATGGTCTCGAACACGTCGCTGCAGTCGAGGCACTTGTACTCGTAGGTCGGCATGTTCGATCACCTCACTTCCGTTGTTTTTGCAGTTGAAAATATACCGTTTAGACGCTGCCGGTTCAACTTTACACCGGAGCCACGGGCGGATCGTTGAGCTTCCTCATCCAGAATACAGCGTCCGGGGGGACTCGGGCTGGGGGTCTCTATGCACGGGCGTGGGCGGCAAGGCATGGGGACCTTGAAGTGGCGGAGGCAAGAAGTCGACCACCTCAAGCCAATGGGGCGACGAAGGGGAACGCCCGGAAGAGGGCTCCGGGGATAGGGAAACGGGGCATATGCCTTGCGGCGGCTTTCGTGGGAGGAAAATGTACGGCGAAGAACGCGGTCGCGGGCGGGA
The DNA here is from genome assembly GCF_015711935.1 of Candidatus Solincola tengchongensis. Classification (NCBI taxonomy): domain Bacteria; kingdom Bacillati; phylum Actinomycetota; class Candidatus Geothermincolia; order Candidatus Geothermincolales; family Candidatus Geothermincolaceae; genus Candidatus Solincola; species Candidatus Solincola tengchongensis. Next base: position 77,070 of record NZ_JACVJJ010000107.1, on the reverse strand, counting down.
GGAGAGGGGCGGTGCCGGTGGGGGAAAGGGACCTGGTGAGGGTCCCCGCTAGGGGAGGGGAGCCCCGCAAGCGGTGGGCATGGCCTGGCCTTCCGCGTCCGGAAGGCGCGTTGCGGCAAGTGGCGATGAAGGATCTCCCAAAGGGTGACCGGCCGCGATCCCGGCAGAAGCGAGAGGGCCTCCCCCGCGAGTATGCGGCGAGGCGGGCGTGGTAAGCTATGGGCGGGAGAAACGGGGCGGGAGCCGGCCGGAGGAGATGCCGCACCGCCCCGAAGAGGCCGGAGGGAAACGGAGGTCGGGATGAGCATACTGGTGGTGGGTTCCGTGGCCCTGGATTCGGTGCGCACTCCCTTCGGGGAGGTGGAGGAGGCACTGGGCGGTTCGGCCACCTTCTTCAGCCTGGCGGCATCCTTCTTCAACCGGGTGAGATTGGTGGCCGTGGTGGGGCAGGACTTCCCGGAAGAACACCTGGATTTCCTTCGCTCGCGCGGCGTGGACCTGCGGGGCCTCCAGGTGGCGCCCGGTAGGACCTTCCGCTGGCGCGGCTACTACGACTACGACCTTAACGAGGCCCATACCCTGGAGACCCAGCTCAACGTCTTCGAGGACTTCCGGCCCGAGATACCGGAAGAATACCGGGACTCGGAGTTCGTCTTCCTGGCCAACATAGATCCCGTCCTGCAGGCCGGAGTGCTGGATCAGGTGCGCTCTCCCCGCCTGGTGCTCTGCGACACCATGAACTACTGGATAGAGAACCGGCGCGACGAGCTGTTGAAGACCATCTCCCGTGTGGATTACCTCCTTCTCAACGACGCCGAGGCCCGGCAACTGGCCGGTGAGCCCAATTTGATATCCGCCGGCAGGAAACTCCTGGAAATGGGGCCCAGTAGGGTGATCATCAAAAAGGGCGAACACGGGGTGATCATGCTCGGCGAGGGGTCTTTCTTCTCCCTACCGGCCTATCCGCTGGAGTCGGTCTTCGACCCCACCGGTGCCGGGGACTCCTTCGGGGGCGGTTTCCTGGGAGCGCTTTCCAGGGAACCGGAGGCCAGCGAGGAAGCCGTCCGGCGCGCCGTGGTCTACGGGAGCGTCACTGCCTCATTCGCCGTGGAGGATTTCTCCTGCCGGCGGCTGGGTACCCTGACCCGGGAGGAGATCGATGCCCGGTTCCGGGAATTCATGCGGATAACCTGCTTCTGACGACGAGGCCTCCGGCCGGTTCCGGAGGCATGTAAGCAACCTCCCCGCGCCGGAAGAGGGCACGGGGAAGGCGGTCTTTCCCGGTGCTATCTTCAGCCGCCCAGCTTCTTGCTCAGTTTGTCCGCCTTTTTCTGCAGCTTGGCCTCATCCTTCTCCAGCTTGGCCAGCCTCTTCTGCAACCTCCCCTTCAGCTTCTCCAGCTTGGCGATCCTCTTTTCGGTCTTGGACAACTTACGAGCCTTCCCCATCATCCGGTCCTCCTTTCGACATGCCGGAATGTCTTACCATATACATTCAGAAAGTATAACACCAGGCCGCTGCGGCCACCAAACCGGACACCGCATGTGCAAAGGGCTTCGCCCGGCCGTGTGGAGCCCGGGTGTCGAAGGGCTCGGTCGGCGTGGTACTTGTCCGCATTGGGCCCTCGGAGGGCGTGAACGTGGCGCCCCGTCCACTGACGCGGTGGGGAATGCGCATGAGCCCGCCGTCTGGTATCCTCGGGAACATGGGAAAGTCGGGACTTGTGGACTACCATCTGCATACCCCTCGGTGCGGACATGCCGTTGGTGACCTGGAGGAGTACGTGGCCAGGGCCCTGCAGATCGGGCTCTCCGAGGTGGGGTTCTCCGATCACTTCCCCCTCCTTCACCTGCGGGATCCCAGCTTGAGCATGGCCCTGGAGGAACTCCCCGAGTACGTGGGAGAGGTGAGCCGTCTCGCGGAAAGCGTCTCCGGGGTAAGGGTCCGCCTGGGGATCGAGGTGGACTACCTGCCGGGCTACGAGGAGAGGACGGCGGAGATACTCGCCGCGCATACCTTCGATTACGTCATGGGCGCGGTGCACTTCCTCGACGGATGGGGTTTCGACGACCCGCGGTACGTGGACGGTTACCGCGGGCGGGACCTCTACGAGCTCTGGGCCAGATATTTCCAGGTCCTGGGAGATGCCGCCGGTAGCGGGCTCTTCGACGTCCTGGCCCACCCGGACCTCATAAAGAAGTTCGGTTTCCGCCCCCGCGAAGACGTCACGCATCTTTATGCCTCTTTCCTCGACCGGGTGGCGGCGGCGGGGCTGGCGGTCGAGGTGAGCACGGCGGGATTGAGCAAGCCGGTGGGGGAGATATATCCAGGCGAGGATTTTCTGCGCCTTTGCCGGGAAAGGGATATACCCGTCACCCTCGGCTCCGACGCCCATTCGCCCCGGGAGGTGGGGAGGGATTACCGGGCGGCGGTGGCCTTGCTGCGAAGGGTGGGATACCGTGAGATAGCCCTCTTCGAGCGGCGCCGCAGGACCTCTCTTCCCCTCCCCGACTGACCGCGCCTTCGCCCCGTGGCCTTTACCTGGAAATAATATCCAGAGCCATCTTCTCCACCTGGTCCTTGGTGAAGGGTTTCTCCAGGTAGTCGTCCACTCCTTCCCTCTTCGCCTGGGCTATCGTCTGGGGTGACGAGTAGGCGGTCATGAGGATTATCTTGATGCCGGGGAACTCGCTCTTCACGATGCGGGCCAGCTCTATGCCGTCTATCTTGGGCATGCGGATGTCGGCCAGGATCACGTCGGGCGGGTTCTTCCTCACCATCTCCACCGCCTCCGCACCGTCGCTGGCCTCCTCGACGCGAAAACCGGCCCGCTCCAGCCACCTGGAGACGAGGTGGCGGACGCCCTCGTTGTCGTCCACGATGAGAAGTTTGGCTTCAGGCTTGGTATCCATTGCTGACCCCTCGGGTCGGGAGTTTGAGGGTGAAGACCGTTCCTCCGTCCTGTCGTGAGCGTACATCTATAGCTCCCCCGCTGTCCAGAAGTATCTTCTGCACGATGGACAGCCCCAGCCCGGTGCCCCCTTCCTTGGTGGTGAAGAAGGGGTCGAAGATGGAGGGGAGGATGTCCGCGGGAATGCCGCAGCCGGTGTCCTCCACGGTCATCTGCACGAACCCGTTTCCCGTGTCCCTGGCCCGCACCGTGACCGTGCCGCCTTCGGGCATGGCGTGGAAGGCGTTCTCCAGGAGGTTGAAGAGCACGTGGCGGAGGTTGTCCCTGGTGAGCATGACCGGGGGCAGGCCCTCGGGCAGCTCCGGGACCACCGCCACGTCTTCCCTCCCGCTGGAGCGGAGGAAGTCGGCGATCAGAGAGGGCACCTCCTCGTGCAGCCGGACGGATATCCCCTCCGCCGCCGGGAAGGAGGAGCGGCTGAAGGTGAGCATGCCGGAGATCCACTGGTTGCTGAGGGCCGCCTCCCTCCGGATCATGGCCAGCAGGCGCTTCTTCTCGGGGTCCTCTTCTTCCTCCTCCAGCTCGTCGGCCAGGCCTATGATGGCGAAGAGGGGGTTCTTGACCTCGTGCGCGATCTTGGCCGCCATCTGCCCCAGGATGGACAGGTGGTCCTGCTGCCGCAGCCTCCGTTCCATCTCCTTGACCTCGGTGACGTCCATGAAGACCACGGCGGCCCCCATCATCTCGCCCTTGGCCCGGTGCAAGGGGAAGGCGTTGAAGTTCAGGGTCATGCGCCTCCCCCCCGGGCCCTCTATGACCAGCTCATGGTGGCGGAATATGCGGCCTTCCTCCATGCACAGGCGGAGGATGGGCTGGAGGTAAGACAGGGAGCGGAACTTCTCGCGCTCCTTCACCATGTCCCGGTAGTTTATCCCCAGCACCTCCTTGGCTTGCAGGCCCAGCATCTCCGAAGCCTCGCGGTTGAAGTAGATCACATCCCCTTCCGCATTGACCACCAGCACCCCGGCCAGCATCTCCTGGATGAAATGTTCCGTATATTCCTGGGTATCCGCCAGCCACTCCAGGGTCTTCTGGCTCTTCTTGTAGAGCTCCACGTTGATCATGGCCACGGCGAGCTCGTGTCCCAGGCTGTTGAGAAGGGAGACCTCTTCCGGCTTGTACTCGTGTTCCTCGCAGGTGGCGGTGACCGCAAGCCCCACGACTTGCCCTTTGGCCTTGAGGGGCATGATCACCTGGGAACGCGGACTCCTCCCCTCGCTGTAGGTCTCCGCGGCCCGGGGATCCTGGGGGAGGTTGTCGCGGATGGCCATCCTACCGGTGAGGAAGGCCCTGCCTACCGCTCCCCTGCCCACGGGTATCTTCAGTCCCTGTACCGCCTCCTCGCGGAATCCGCGGTGGGAGAGCACCTGGAGGTGTTTGCCCTCCTCGTCGGGGACCAGCACGACCCCGATGCTCGAGTTGGTGAGAGCCAGCATGACCCCCAGGATGTTCTCCACGAGCTCCTTGAGGTCCAGGGTGGAGCTTACGGCGCTCACCGCGTCGGCGAGGATGCCGAAACGCAGGTTGAGGTCGGTTATCTCCTCTATGTATTGCTTGTTCTGTTCCCGGTAGCGCCACCAGTCCCAGGCCAGGAAGACGCAGAGGCCCACCAGGCAAGCCCCGAGAGCGCCACCGACCAGATAGCGGTACGGCGGGCTGATCGCCGCGGCCACCGCCATCATCCCGGCGGCGAGCACGGCGGCCACCGCCGCCATGAGGACCGGTAAATATCTCTCCGGCCGGCGGTTCTCCCGGCCGCCGTCCGGAGCTCTCTGGTCTTCCTTTTTCATCTCCTACCCCCGGATGGCCCACCAGGCAAGCCCCGAGAGCGCCACCGACCAGATAGCGGTACGGCGGGCTGATCGCTGCGGCCACCGCCATCATCCCGGCGGCGAGCACGGCGGCCACCGCCGCCATGAGGACCGGTAAATATCTCTCCGGCCGGCGGTTCTCCCGGCCGCCGTCCGGAGCTCTCTGGTTTTCCTTTTTCATCTCCTACCCCCGGATGTCCAAATCTCTTTATCGGCAGCTGGGCCTCCATCCTTTGAGGGTAGGGATGGGCACGGAACCCTTACCTTCCGCCTGACCGCCCCGGCACCCCGCGTGGTACGGAGTGCGTCCGTGTATCATGACCCGGAGGCGCGGTCCGTCCGCCCTCCGTCTCGTCCCGGACACCGGATATAGGCCACGGTACGCTCCGGATATTCACGCCACCCGCCTTGGCCACGTCCCCTCCCGCCCCATGGCGGACATACGCGTGTACCCGGCGGACTCAGAGGTGATTGCCTATTTTTTCCAGCATCTCCTCGGGCTGCAGGGAGGAGAGGTGGTAATACGCGGCCCCCATAGCCTCGGCTATGCGCCGGGCCTGTGTTGCGGCCAGCCTTCCCAGACGGAAGCCGGGGTTGGAGGTGTCCAGGACCACGCTTTGCAGGCCCTCGGAACGGATCTTTTCCGCGATGGCCAGGCTTTCCTTCCAGGGGTCCTCGGAGGCCAGCCCCACGTTGCCGTGCCCGTCGGTTATGAGCACCAGGAGAGGGACCATGTCGGGATCACGGCGCAGTTCACGGCGGGCCACCGTGAGCCCCATGGCCAGGCCGTGGTTCAGGGGCGTCGCTCCCCCGGTGGCCAGGTCGCGGATGCGCAGGTTGGCCAGGTGGACGCTGGAGGTGGGATTGAGTACCAGATGGGCTTTGCGGTCCCGGAAGGTTATCAGGCCCACCCGGTCTCTCTTCTGGTAGGCATCCACAAGGAGGCGTTGCACCACCTTCTTGGTGGCCTCTATGCGCTCCCGGCATCCCATGGAGGCGCTGGCGTCCAGGATGAAAAGGATCAGGTTGCCCACCTTCCGCTTGCGTATGGAGGCGCGCAGGTCCTCGCCGCGGATGTTGAACGGTTCGCCGCTCGTCGCCGTCCTTCCCGCCGCGGCGCGCAGGGTGGCCTCTACGGCCAGGTTGCCGGTCCCCAGGTTCTCGTCCGGTCGGGGCAGGCGGTGTCCCACTTTCTTGCCGTTTCCCGCCTCCGTGACCGCCGTGCTCCTTTTTCCGTTTCCCGTCCTCACGGCTCCCGCCACCAGGGACTGGAGGGGAGGGACCTCCGGGTCCGGGGAGGAGGCCGAAGAGGCCCTTTCCATCTCCTGTTCCCGGGCGGGGGCAAGCGGGCCCTCTCCCGGGCAGGCTACCGTAAGGCCCGTCTCCTCCGGAATGGAGGCGTCCTGCAGGGGCAGCTCCAGGGATCTTCCGCCCCGCCGGATGAGGCGGTCCAGGCGCTCCAAGTCCTTGAGTTGATCGTCGAAGGGGGTGCGGCGCAGGCGGTGGAGGAGGGCCATCTCCGCGGCCTCCCTAACGTGAGCTTGCTCCACTCTACCCTTGCCCTCCAGGGCGGCTATGGCCCGCGCCGCCTGTAAGGTGGCGATGTCCGCCCTGTGGCCGCATACCCCCAGTTCCACGCAGATACGGGCGATGAGCTCCATGAGCTCGTCCGGGACGGTCACCGACGAGAGGTTTTCCCGCGCCTCGATTATCCTCCGGCGAAGCTCCTCCTGCCGGGGCTGAAAACGGGCGCGGAGGAGATGGGGGTCCTCGAGGAAGAGGCAGCGCAGGCGCATGATCTCCATGCGCCGGGCGACGTCCTTTTCCGCACCGACCTCCACGCACAGGCCGAAGCGGTCCTCGAGCTGGGGCCGCAGCTCGCCCTCCTCAGGGTTCATGGTCCCCACCATGATGAACCGGGAGGGGTGGGTGAAGGAGACCCCCTCCCGCTCCACCACGTTCACCCCCATGGCGGCCACGTCCAGGAGGAGGTCCACCAGATGGTCCTCGAGCAGGTTGACCTCGTCAACGTAGAGGACGGCGCGGTTGGCGGCGGCCAGTATGCCGGGCTCGAAGTCCTTCACCCCCTCCCGCATGGCTTTTTCCAGGTCCAGGGTGCCCACAAGGCGGTCTTCGCTGGCGTTGAGGGGAAGGGTCACGAAGCGCATGGGCCTCCTGGCCACGGGGAGCGGCTCGCCCCGCCTCCAGCGGGAGAGGCAGGAGGAACACATCTCCTCCTCGTCATGCGGGTTGCAGGAGAAGGGGCAGTCGGCGACCACCTCCATCTCCGGGAGGAGCTCAGCCAGGGCCCGGGCGGCCGTGGATTTTCCGGTCCCGCGCTCCCCTCTGACCAGGAGCCCCCCGATGCTGGGGTCCACGGAGATGACCAGCAGGGCGAGCTTAAGTCGCTCCTGCCCTACGATGGCCGTGAAGGGAAAGAGGGCGCGATCCTCCGTCATGCCGACTTCCTTTCCTCTGCTACAATATATAGAATTAAAAATGCAAATTCAATACTATATGTTGTATTGGTCGGTTATCGCCTGCCTTTCGGTTCCCAAGAGGCGGGAATCGGAAGCAAGGGTGTTCTCGCTCTTCCCTCGAGGGGCACGGGTTAAACAGCCCCCCGCCATTGCCGATAACTTCACTGGCGGAAGTTCGGCAGGTTCCGGTTTTGGCCCTTGAAGAGGGCTGGCTCGGTTCCTGGAGAGGAGGTAGTTCGATGGAGATAGCGGTGTCCCGACATGGCGAAGGGGGCGAGATCGCCGTGGTCAGGGTCTCCGGGGTGGTGGACTCCGAGACCGTGGAGGCTTTCGGCGAGACGCTGGAAAGGGTGATGGAAGAGGGGTGCTATAACCTGGTCCTGGACATCGAGGGTCTTACCTACATAAACACGGCGGGCCTGAGCATCATCGCCGACGCGTTCAAGAAATGCTCCCAGAACCGCGGCAGCCTCAAGATCCTGCGGGCGGCCGAGCCCATACGGGAGCTCCTGGACGTGGTGCGCTTCACCAAGATCATCGATATGTTCGAGGATGAAGGGGAGGCACTGGCGAGTTTCAAGTGAGCGCTCGAATGCCAGGCGAGGAAGATGGGAAGGTCCACGGAGGGCGCGAGTCCCCAGTGGAGAGAGGGGCCGGATTTCGCCTGGGCAGATTCTCGAACCCCGCTCTGAGCCTTGAGGACCGGCTGGACCGCGTCTTGGACCAGGCCATGGAGCTTCTGGAGGCGGAAAGGGGTAGCATCATGCTCCTCGAGGAGGATTCCGGGGAGCTGGTGGTGAGGGCGGCCCGTGGCCTGGACGGGGAGCGGGACATCCGTGTCCCTCTGGGTCAGGGCATATCCGGGTGGGTGGCGGAGAGCGGTGAACCCCTCGTCCTCCAGGACGCGGTGGCCGACCGGCGTTTTCAGGGCACCGACCCTTCGGTGAGGAGCGCTCTGGCCGTTCCGCTGCGGGCAGGCGACAGGATCATCGGAGTCCTCAACGTCTCCAACCGCACCAGGACCCGCCGATTCAACCGCCGGGACTTGGAGCACCTGCTCTCCTTCGCGGATATGGCCGCCGTGGCCATCGAGAACGCGCGACTCTACCGGGAACTGAAGCGGGAACAGGAACAGGTGGGAAAGGAGCTGCGCCTGGCGAGCCGCATACAGCGTTCCATCATCTCCACCCATGTGCCCTGCGCCTCGGTGCGCATGGTCTCACGGCTGATGCCCGCCTCGGCGGTGGGGGGCGACTTCTTCAGCGTCATACCCCTGGCCCGGGACTCGCGATTCTGCTTCTACTGTTCCCCGGAGACGCAGGACAGGTGCCAGAAACTGCGCACCGAGTTCTGCCCCCAGAAGTTCGGGTTGATGATCGGCGACGTGGCCAACAAGGGCCTCCCGGCCGCCTTGATCATGTCCGTTCTCACCACCGTGCTCTACGAACTGGGCAGGCATCATATCTCCCCGCGTACCATACTGGACGAGACCAACACCGCCTTCCGCCGCTTCTTCTCCGAGTCGCAGTACGGGTTCGCCACTCTCTTTTACGCTTTCTACGACAACAACGACAACACGCTGACCTATGCCAGGGCGGGGCATGAGCCTCCCCTGCTGTGGAGGAAGGAGGGCGGGAGGATCGAGGTGCTGGAGGGGGAAGGCTTTCCGGTGGGCCTCATGGACGACGGGGGATACCAGGAGCGGACGGTCAGGTTGAAAAGGGGTGACCGGTTACTCCTCTACACCGACGGACTTACCGGGGCGCTCAACGCGCGGGGCGAGGTATTGGGGAGGAAAAAACTGGTAAGACTTATGCTGGAGCACGGCGGCGAGGACATCGAGAACTTCCTGGACGCCCTGGTGGACGAGATAATGCTCTTCGCGGGCGATGCCCCACAACCCGACGACATCGCCCTCATGGTACTCGAGCTGGAAGAGCTCTACGACCTGACCATGACCGTGGGAACGGATGTCCGCCAGATCAGATACGTCATCGACAGCGTGCTCGAGACCCTACGCGGTTTCGAGGGCCTCAGCGACCCCCTCATCCTCCGGCTCTGCCTCGAGGAGCTCCTGCATAACGCCATGGAGCACGGCAACCGGTGCGACCGGACGAAAAAAGTCTATATAACCGTAAAGGCGGAACCCAAGCGGGCGGTGATCAGGGTGAGGGACGAGGGGGAGGGCTTCGACCACCGCAAGCTGGCCTCGAGGGCGGAGGAACCTCCCGGTGTCCTCTCAGAACGGGGGAGGGGCCTGATGATCGTGAGGCATTATGCCGACGAGCTCAGGTTCAACCGGGAGGGGAACGAGGTCACCCTGGTCTTCACGGCACGCCGGAGGGGGAGGCGGGGTTAGGCCGCGACCCGGAAACGGTAGAGCCGTGCTCGTCCGGGATTCGCTGCGCTCGAAGGCGCGGGAGGGTTTCCCCCGTTCCATGGTAGAGGGCGTCAACCTCGGCTTGAAATGCGGCAAAACGCTGTGATTTCCGCGCTCCGGCGATCACCTGATTTCCGATACCGTTGAAGGGTATGTTATCATTTTCACTGAATTGTTATTGGGAGGTTGTTGTTTGATGAAGAGCCCGGAGATGGAAAATACAGGGATTAGGAGGAAGCACGCGCTGAAAGGGGCGTATCGCGCGACGGCCTTGCTCCTGGCCGCCGTGATGTTTCTCCTAACCGCCGCGGTCTCGCCGGCCGACCCGGTACAGGACAAGAGGCGGGAACTGGAGCGGATAAAGGAGGAAGTCCAGCGCATAGACGCCAGGCTGGAGACGGTGGTCGAGCAGTACAATTTGACCAATTACCGCGTACAGCAGACCAGGGCGGCCATAGCGGAGAAGGAGAGGCGCCTGGCGGCGCTGACCGCGGAGATGGAGAGAAGGAAGGACATCCTGGGACAGCGGGTCAGGGAACTCTACAAATCGGGGAACGCTGACATCCTGGAGGTCCTCACCGAGTGCCGGACAGTGGACGACCTCTATACCAACCTGGACCGGGCCAGGCGCATCAGCGGGAACGACGTGGATATCCTGGTCTCCCTCATCTCCTCCCGTCAGGAGGTTGAGGCCGCCAGGGCAGAGCTGGAAACGCACCGCGCGGCCCTGGACGCGGAGATGGCCCGGCTGGCGGACCAGAAGAGACAGATAGAAGCCGACCTGCAGAGGAGAAAAGAGCTCCTGGCCGGCGTGGAGGCGGAGGTCAACCGCCTGATCGCCGAGGAGGAAGCCCGGAGGGCGGCGGTCAACGTGGCCCGACCGACGGTCACAACCCGTCCCCGCACCCCCCCGCCGCCGGCTCCTCCCTACGCTCCGGACGTGGTCAAAGTAGCATATGCTCAACTTGGAAAACCTTACCGTTACGCGGCGGCCGGCCCCGACGCCTTCGATTGCTCGGGATTGGTGATGTACTGCTACGCACAGGTGGGCATAAGGCTGCCGCACAGTTCCTACATGCAGGCCCGCTGCGGCGTGCCCGTATCCTACTCGGAGCTGCAACCCGGGGACCTTGTATTCTTCCACGGTTACGGACACGTGGGGCTGTACATCGGGAACGGGCAGTATATCCACGCACCCCGCACGGGGGACGTGGTGCGCATCGCCGACCTGGGCAGGAGAAGGGATTTCTGCGGGGCGGTGCGCATCACCAGGTGAGCCCTAAGGGGCGGGCAGGCTTGTTGGCGAGCCACGTTGCGGAGTCTGACCGCTCGTCGTCTTGACGGGGTGTAGCGTACCAGGTCCCGGGAGATTGCATGGACGCCGGTGACGTCCGCCGGTGGCGGAGGACTTGGTGGCGCTGGCGGCTTCGCCGCGCCGATACCGGGAGGAATAGACGGCACGGGGGGTAATAAGATGAGTCGCACGGCCGTATTTTACGATCCCCTTTACCTGGAACACGACTCCGGTCTGGGGCACCCGGAAAGGGCGGAACGGCTGGAAAGGGCCATGGAGCTGATGGAGAGCACGCGCCTGGTGGACAAGGTGCGCGTGCTCTCTCCGCGGGACGCCACCGTGGAGGAGATCGAGCTGGTCCACCCGAGAGCTTACATCGACAGCGTGAAGAGGGTGGCCGATTCCGGTGGAGGGTGGCTGGACCCCGATACCCACGTGGGCACGCGCTCCTACGAGGCCGCCCTGCGTTCGGCGGGCGCGGCCCTGGACGGGCTGGAGCGCATCTTCTCCGGCGAGATCGACAACGCTTTCTGCCTGGCCCGCCCGCCGGGCCACCACGCCACCGCCACCCGGGGCATGGGGTTCTGCCTCTTCAACAACAATGCCGTGGCGGCCAGGTTCGCCATGGAAAGATTTGGCATATCGAGGGTTTTCATCCTGGATTGGGACGCCCATCACGGCAACGGCATCCAGGACATCTTCTACCGGGACGACCGGGTGCTCTACGTATCCCTTCACCAGTACCCGCATTATCCCGGCACTGGGAGCTACAGGGAGATGGGGGAGGGGAAGGGAGAGGGCTACACGGTGAACTTCCCACTGCCGGCGCGTACCGGCGAGGAGGTCTATCTGCAGGCCTTCGACAGGGTGATAGTCCCCCTGGCCCTCCGCTACCAGCCGGAACTGGTGCTGGTTTCCGCGGGCTACGACGGCCACTTCAGCGACCCCCTATGTTCCATGCTCCTCAAGTCCACTTCATACGCGGAGATGGCCGAAAGACTGAAGAGGCTGGCCGGGGAGGTGTGCGGCGGCAGGATGCTGGTCTGCCTGGAGGGCGGGTACAACCTCACCGCTGTGGCCAGGTCCATCGTCAACACCGTCGCCGTGCTCGCCGGAGACGAGCTGCGCGTGGAGGACGAGGAGGTCACGGGAAGAGGGCTGCCCGCCTCCGAGCGGGGCTTGGAAGTGGTGGAGGCCGTGCTGGGGGCCGTCCGCCCTTACTGGAAGATATAACCAACAATCAGACCGGCGGAAAGGCCGGCAAGCGAATCTCCCCGCCTGCCGTTGAGGGCTCGGTCTGTGCTATCATGAATTCGTTGGAGGGCGGCCGAGAGGCACGGTTGGGCGAGAAAAGGGCGAGGGATGGAGATGGATATCCAGACGCTTCTGCAGTACATGGTGGAGAAGCAGGCTTCCGACCTGCACATCAAGGCCGGAGGCCCGCCTTATTTCCGCATCGACGGCCAGCTGGTCAAATCGGACTTCCCGCGCCTCTCTCCCACGGATACCGTGGAGGCCGCCTACGCCCTGATGAACGAGAAGCAGGCCAAGAAGTTCGCCGAGCGCAACGAAGTGGACTTCGCATACAGCATCGCCGGCCTGGGCAGGTTCAGGGCCAACATCTTCAAGCAGAGAGGCACGGTGGGCATCGCCATACGCCGCGTGCTCACGACTTCGGTGCCCTCCTTCGAGGAGCTGGGACTTCCTCCCGTGCTGAGGCGCCTGGCCATGGAGAGAAGGGGGATGATACTGGTCACCGGCCCTGCCGGAGCGGGCAAGACCACCACCCTGGCGGCGATCATCGATTACATCAACAGCAACGAGCAGCTGAACATCATCACCATCGAGGACCCCATCGAGGTCCTGCACGTGGACAAGAAGAGCATCATCCACCAGAGGGAGATCGGGACGGACACCGAGAGCTACGCCGACGCCCTGAAGTACATCACCCGCCAGGACCCCGACGTCATACTCATTGGAGAGATGCGCGACCCGGAGACGGTGACCGCGGCCATGAACGTGGCCATGACCGGGCACCTGGTGCTCTCCACCTTCCACACCATCGACACCACGGAGACCGTGAACCGGATAATCGACTTCTTCCCCCCGCAGCAGCAGAAGCAGATCCGCCTCACCCTGGCCAGCGTCCTCAAGGGGGTCATCTCCCAGCGCCTCCTTCCTCTCAAGGATCACAGCGGGAGGGTGCCCGCGGTGGAGGTGCTGGTCATGACCGGACGCATGGCCGAGGCCCTGATAAACGAGGAGCCCACCACCGTGCTCCGGGAGATCATAGCCGAGGGCGAGTTCTACGGGATGCAGACCTTCGACCAGTCCCTGGTGGATCTCTACCGCTATGGTCTGGTGGACTTCAAGACCGCCCTGTCGGCGGCCACCAACCCCCATGATTTCGCCCTGGCGGTGAAGCAGCTGGGCCTGGAGGTGGAGGAAGACCTCCTGAGCAAGTGATGAACCTCTGGCCCCGCAACCACCTCCTCCCCCGTTCGAGGCCGTTGCGCGGGCGGCCGTTGAGCGGGAAAGCGCTCCTCACGTTCTCGGTCCTCGCCGTGCTGGCCCTCCTCTGCGCCGGGGCATCGAGGAGAAGCCGTCGTAGCGACGCTGCCGGGTTATCCCCACTTCCCTGGAAAGAGTCGAGCGCGGCGGAGATATTCGGGGCAAGGCCATGAGGATCGTCATCCTGGGCGCCGCGGGCCGGGCGGGAAGGGCGGTGCTCGCCGCCCTCTTCCCGCTTTCCGGGGTGGAGGCGGTCTTCCTGGCCGACGGGGACGTCGAGGCCCTCACCAGGATGGCCTCGCAACCCGCTCCCTTCCCGTTGCACATGCGATACCTGGAGGCCGCGGATCACCGTTGCCTGCGCGAACGCCTCTCCGAGGCCGACCTGGCGTTGGGATGCCTGGGCCCCTTCCACCTTCACGAGGCCGGTGTCTTCCAGGCTGCTCTGGAAGCGGGGTGCGACTACCTCTCCCTCTGCGACGACGCCCAGGCCACAGCGGAACTCCTGTCCCGCCGGGAGGAGGCCGCGGGCCGCGGTTTGCGGGTGCTCCTCGGCTGCGGGATGGCCCCCGGGCTCTCCAACCTCCTGGCGCTCCGGGCCGCTTCCCGGCTGGATCGGGTGGACCGACTGCGCTTCTTTTGGCGCCTGGATGGGTTGTCGGCCTTGGGATGGGCCACCATCCGGCACCTAGCTCGTTCCTTATCCGGAAAAGCCGCGGTCATCCGGGACGGCCGGGAAGAGCGGGTGAGGGCCGGAGGATGGGCGGAGGCGGTGGACTTCCCGCCACCCGCGGGGCCCGGCATCGCGGCTTACATGCACAGGCCGGAGCCGTTCACCCTCACCCGCGCCGTCGAAGGAGTGAGGGAGTCCTTCTTCAAGGGGGGGTTGAGCGGCAGGGGGGAGGATTTCCTCCTTCAGGTCATTTCCCGGCTGGGGGAGGAGGGATACGCGGAGTTGTTGCTCGATCTCCTGAAGTTGGCTGCGGGAAAGGCCATGGCTTCGAAGAAGGAGAGGCCGTGCCCCTCCTTTCTCCGGGTCACGGCGGAGGGCTTTCGCGGCAAGAGGCCGTATCGCGTGCACCTGGCCGCCGCCGGCGATTATTACCGGGTCACCGGCGCCGTGGCCGCCGCTGCCGTCGCGTGGCTGCGGCTCGCCGACCCCCCTCCGGGGGTCTACACCCCGGAAGAGGCTATGGACCCTGGAAGTTCGCTCCCCTTCCTGGAGGCCTCGGGGGCCCGGTTCTTCATGGCCGAGGAGGCCTCCCCATGAAAAGACGGTCCCCGGGCCGTTTTCGCGCCTATGGAGGAGGCGAGATGCCCGGAACGCGGTTACCGTGCGTCGCGGGTCCTGTTATAATCTTTTTCTTGAGCGCCGGGAGATTCGGTAGTAGGACGCGAGGAGTGTTGTATTGAAGATTTTGGTAACCGGCGGCGCGGGATTCATCGGATCCCACCTGTGCGAACGCCTGGTGGAGGAGGGGCACGAGGTCTGGTGCTTTCTTGAGCGCCGGGAGATTCGGTAGTAGGACGCGAGGAGTGTTGTATTGAAGATTTTGGTAACCGGCGGCGCGGGATTCATCGGATCCCACCTATGCGAACGCCTGGTGGAGGAGGGGCACGAGGTCTGGTGCTTGGACAACCTGTGCACCGGGAGCCTGGAGAACCTGAAGGGACTCAAGGAGCACCCCCGCTTCCGGTTCATACTGGCCGACGTGGCCGAACCCCTGACCCTCGAGGTTGACGCCGTGGCTCACCTGGCAAGCCCTGCCAGCCCGGTCGACTATCAGCGGCTGCCGGTCGAGACCATGATGGCCAATTCCGTGGGCACCTACCAGGCTCTCGAGGTGGCGAGGAAGAACGGCGCCCGCTTTCTCCTGGCTTCCACCTCCGAGGTGTACGGCGACCCCCTGAAGGTTCCTCAGGACGAGGAATACACGGGGAACGTCAACCCGGTGGGGCCGAGGGCCTGCTACGACGAGTCCAAGCGGTTCGCCGAGGCGCTCACCTCGACTTACCGGCGTCTTTACGGGACGGAGACGGTCATTTTGCGCATCTTCAACACCTACGGCCCGCGAATGCGGCGGGAGGACGGGAGGGTCGTTCCCAATTTCATCCAGCAGGCCCTGGCCGGCGAGCCCATTACCGTCTACGGGGACGGCTCCCAGACCCGGAGCTTCTGCTATGTGGACGACCTGGTGGAGGGGATATGTCTGGCCCTGCGCAGCGAGCGCGCCGTGGGGGAAGTCATCAACCTGGGCAACGACCGGGAGATGACCGTGCTGGAGCTGGCGCATCGCATAAGGGAGATGCTGGGCTCCGCTTCGCGGATAACCTTCATGCCCCTCCCCAGGGACGATCCGCGCAGGAGGAAACCCGACCTCACCCGGGCGCGGGAGCTTCTGGGATGGGAACCTTCGACCGCCCTGGAGGAAGGGCTGCGCCGCACGGTCGAATGGTTCCAGAAGTGACGAGCGGAGGGAGACGAGTTGGAGGACAGGGAATCACGTTACGAAAGGATCGTACGCTTGCGCTCCGACCCCTCCACCTATTACGCCCTCCTGGGAATGAGGGTGGAAGGACTGGAGGAGGGGAAGTCGCGCCTGGTCCTGCCGGTGGAGAAAAAACACCTCAACGCCGGGGGGGTGGTCCACGGAGGGGCTCTGGCCTCCCTGGCCGACGCCTCCATAGCCGCGGCCCTGGCCACCCTCATGGACCTGGAAAGGGAGGGCATGATAACCGTGGAGATGAAGATAAACTACCTGGCCCCGGTGCGCGACGGTCAGCTGAGCGCGGAAGGAAAGGTCATCCAGAAGGGGAGGTCCATCGCCGTCGGGGAGTCCTGTCTCTACGATTCCTCGGGTAAACTGGTGGCCAAGGCCACGGCCACCTTCATGATCCAGCCGCGGTCCTGACTCGCCTGCTCAAGGCATGCCGCCCAGCCGTATGACCCGGCGCAATATCCAGGAACCCTCCTCCGGATGATGGCTTAGCAGGTAGAGGTCTCCGTCGTCGGCCCTCACCCGGAAGCAGACCCTCCGCTCGCGGCTGGTCTCGTCCTCCTCGAACCAGCTTCCCTCGATGTCCATGACCGAGAGCTCGCGGCCGCTGAGCACGAAGCTCAAGGGGCGTTCGTCGGCCTTGAACCCGGAGTAGCATTTGACCTGGACGGGGAAGTTGGCTTCCTCGGTCACGGGGTACCACATCTCCACGGTCTCGCTCAAGGCCCCATCCTCCAGAACCCTGTTTCCGTCACCCACCATGTCTTGCTTATGCCTAATACAACACCCGGAGGGGTAGAGTCAACCCCATGAGCGCTCGCTCCGCTGGCATTGAGGAGAGGAGCGGAAGTTCGGATTCGCCCGCCAGTGGACTCGGAGCCTCGCGGCAAGGCATGGGATTCAATCCTCGCCGGGATTGGGGCGGCCGGACAGGAGGCCTTGCGCGCTCTCCAGGTCCTTGCCGTTGCCGAAATCCGCGGTGGTGAGCAACCCCTCCGGCTTGCCGGCGATGAAGTCCTCCACCATCTGCCGGGCGACGTCGTCGGAATACTGCACCGGGGGCGACTTCATGAAATAGGCGGAGGGCCCGATGAGGGCCCCGGAGAGCCCGCGGTCCATGGCCAGCTTGCAGCAGCGAACGGCATCGATGACGATGCCGGCGGAGTTGGGCGAATCCCACACCTCCAGCTTGAACTCCAGGGAGACCGGTACGTCCCCGAACTCGCGCCCCTCCAGACGGATGTACGCCCACTTGCGGTCGTGCAGCCAGGCCACGTAGTCGCTGGGCCCGATGTGCACGTCGTCCCTGTCGATGCTGTGGTTGAGCTGCGAGATCACGGCGTCGGTCTTGGAGATCTTCTTGGACTCCAACCTCTCGCGTTCCAGCATGTTCATGAAGTCCATGTTGCCGCCGATGTTCAACTGGGCTGTGCGGTCCAGGACCACCCCGCGGTCGTTGAAGAGTTTGGCCAGGACGCGATGCACTATGGTCGCTCCCACTTGGGACTTGATGTCGTCGCCCACGATGGGAAGGCCGTAACGGCGGAAGCGTCCCTGCCAGATCTCCTCCTTGGCGACGAAGACGGGTATGCAGTTCACCACCCCGCAGCCCGCCTTGAGGGCCTCTTCCACGTAGAAGTGGGTGGCCTTCTCGCTGCCCACCGGCAGGTAGTTGATGACCACGTCCACCTGGTGCCGGGCGAGGGTCTCGGCCACGTTCACCGGCTCCGAGGCGTCCTCCACGGCCACCTGGCGGTAATATTTCCCGAACCCGTCCAGGGTGTGCCCGCGGTAGACGGGCGCCCCGAGGGGCGGGACGTCGCTTATCTTGATGGTGTTGTTACGGCCCCGGAAGATGGCCTCCGAGACGTCCCTGCCCACCTTGTCCGCATCCACGTCGAAGGCGCAGACGATCTCGATGTCCCGGATGTGATAGGGCCCGATGCGCACGTGCATGAGGCCCGGAACCAGGTCGCCTTCCTCGGCGTCACGGTAGTACTGGATGCCCTGCACCAGCGAAGAGGCGCAGTTCCCCACGCCTATTATGGCCGTCCTCACCTTTCCCATATGTTCAACCTCCCTTTAACTCCTTATATTCATATCCCCTTGGGGATAGGCTTTCCTCTCCGTTCACGCCGTCGGCCGTCAGGCCTGAATGGGCGTGGCTTTCTCCAGCGATTCGCCTTCCAGCAGCAACTTTTCACCCCCCTTCTCCCCCTTCCTCGGGGAGCCCCCTCCCCGCTCCTTTTCCAGAAGCTGTTTCCTCTCCTGTTCGATGAGTTCGTCCAGCCACTGTATGTCGCTGCGGAGCAGTTCCTGGCGGTGCCTGTAGAGCCCCAGGCGATAGCTGTCCGACTCCTTATAGCGGGATTTCCCGGTCCCGCTCATCTCCTCGAGCCTCTCGGCCAAGTAGTTGCGCCTTTTTTCCAGCAACCAGAGCCTGAGTTCGGGCTCCATGTAACGGAAGAAGGCCAGCCGGAGGCTGAACTTGTCGGAATCGGTGATCTCCGAGGATTTACCGGTGTCTTCCAGGAGCTTTCGGAAGATCTCCTCCCCCTTGGGGGTGATGCGGTAGACGTAGCGGTTGCGGGTCTTCTCCTTGACCGTGTAGGCCCTTTCCACGGCGTCCTTGGCCTCCAGGCGCTTAAGGGCCGGGTAAAGGGACCCGAAGCTTATCTTCCACAGGTGCCCCAGGAGGAAAGAGAGCCGCTTCTTCAGCTCGTAACCGTGCATGGGTTTTTCCTTGAGAGCGCCCAATATGGCCAGTTCGAGCACCTTTACACCCTCTCCTTCCGGCGTTATTATCTACTACGTCATCCGATTCGGAGATATCGAGGCGATATATCATATCGATATATCATAACGATATATTATCGCATATCCCCCCTCCGCGCAACCTCTGCAGAGCCCCTGTAGCCGAAACAGAGCGGGAGAGGTGCCAGCCGGCCGGTTTTGGCCGCGCCGCCGATACGAACGAGGCGGGATAGGAGAGGGTTTCGTGATCTACCGCTCTGGGCCCTCCGCGGTGACCAGGAGTCCTCAAAGGCGCCCGTAATTCCTCAGGTAGTCCTCGATGTACCTCCGCACCTCGGAGGCGGGACGGATGATCCCGAAGTGCCCCTCGCAGAGGATGTCGGCCTGCAGCTCCAGTAGGCGGCGCATGGAAGCCGCCCAGGCGTCGAGGTCGGAACCGAAGGAGGCGTAGAAGGGGCCGTGGATGTCCTGCCCGAAAAGCACCGTGTACAGGCCGTTGTTCAGGTAGAGGGAAATGGAGCCCGGGGTATGGCCGGGAGTATGCAGCCAGCGGAGGGGCGAGGCCTCCGCCGGGAACTCGCCTTCCTCCCCACGGAGGATCTCTCCGACCTCCAGCGGCTTGAGGTCCACGCCGTACCACTGTGCAGCCGTGCGCCTCTTGTCCCCCTCCCGGAGCGGTTGGGCGTCCAGTTCGTGGGCCGCCAACCTGACCCCATATTTTTCCATAAAATAACCGGCCCCTCCCACATGGTCGATGTGGCAGTGAGTGAGGACGAGAAGGCTCAGGTCCCTGGCGGAGTAGCCGATTTCTTCCAGGTTTCGTGCCAGGAGGGGTGCGGAACGGCCCGCTCCGGCATCCACCAGGATGGGACGGCCCAGGTCCACCAGGTACACGCAGCAATCGTCCGGGGAGGTAATCTCCGGCCCCCCCACGATGTACACGCCCTCGGTTATCTTTTCCGGTCTCATGACCCCTATCACCTCCACATCCTCACGGGGCGCGGCTACGGCCGCCGAGATGCCGAGCCGTTCTTCCCCATCCTCCCGGTTCGATCCCCCGCCGCCTTTCTTCCCCCGCGGTGAAGCGGCGGATAAGTCCTTTTTACCACGAGGAGAGGAGAGGTGGATAAGCCCCGGTAAGGCAGCGAACCTAAAGGGAGGGAAAGGGATCCTCATGGGCGGCGGAGGCAGGTGCCCGCGGGAGCCGGGGACGGAGGGAGCGCAGAAGGCGAACGAGCTCGACCGGCGCAAGCCCCGCCGATTACCCGCGCGGAAGGCATCCTGCACGGCGACCGCGGTGCGGCGGCCGGTGGCGGCGGAAGGGGCAGGCCTCCTGGGGTGGGATCGATCCTTCCACGACTCCACTTGCGTCCGTTGGGGATGTTTACCTGCTCCGCAGAACGCGGAAAAGGTAAGGGGATGAAACAAGGAGGAAAGGGGAACCGGTGACGGGAGTGCTGCGGGCAACGGATTTCGAGCATGGTGACCCGGAGCCCTCCGGCCCCGCCGGAGGGGAGAGCGTCCCGGGTGAGGGGGGTGAGTAATAAAATGGATACCGTAGGGAGTTCGATCCGGAAGAGGGATTCGGGCACTGGGGGCAACGGCGGTTCGCGGAATGGAGACAAGGGGTTCGCCCGGCCGTTCTCCAGTTGTCGGCTGGTAATGTGTGGGGGTGTTCGGATGCGTCTGGGATGCCACATTCAGATAAGCGGAGGCCTGAGCAAAGCGGTGGACCGCGCCGTGGAGAGGGGCTGCGAGACCATCCAGGTATTCGTCTCCAATCCCCGGGGCTGGAAACAGTCCGACATCCTCCCCGGGGATATCGACGCCTTCCGGGAGGGCTGCCGGAGTGGGGGGATCGAGCCCGTCTTCGTGCACACCATATATCTCATCAATCTCGCCGCCCCCGAGGGGGAGGTGAGGGACAGGTCCATAGCCTCCCTGGTCATGAACATGGAGGCCGCGGCGAGGCTCGGTTCCTCCGCCGTGGTCACCCATCTGGGAAGCCACGGCGGTGACGGTGAGGAGGAGGGCGTACGGAGGGTGATACGGGCGGTGAGGGAGGCTTTGCGACGGGGCCCTCAAGGGGTGCCGCTTCTCCTGGAGACCACGGCAGGCTCCGGGAACAGCGTGGGGCATCTTTTCGAGCAGTTGGGGGAGATCGTCAGGGCCTTTCCCGACGAGCGGAGGCTGGGAGTTTGCCTGGACACCTGTCATGTATTCGCTGCCGGCTACGAGATACGCACCAGAAAGGGATTGGAGGACACTCTCCGGAAGCTGGACGAGGAGGTGGGGCTGGAGCGCCTGAAGCTGGTGCATGCCAACGACAGCAAGGGCGACCTGGGCTCCCGGGTAGACAGGCACGAGCACATAGGCGAGGGCAGGTTAGGTATGGAAACCTTTTCCATACTGGCCCGGCACCCCGCGTTGCGCAAGCTCCCCTGGATATTGGAGACGCCGGAGATGACCGTGGAGTGGGACCGGGAGAACCTGCGGCGGCTGAGGCAGGCCGCGGGAAGGGGTGCGCGCTGATTCCGGGCGCGTGTGCCGGCGGTGTCGTGCAACCGGGCACCGGCCCCTGCGGGAACGGCGTCGGGCCCCTTGCTTCATCTGATAGCTTGATCTCACCTGCCCGCCTTTCTGCCATCCGGGACCACCGCCGGTGTGCTCGATTCGGGGAAAGCGAGAAGGAGTTTGAGCGGCCCCCTGTCCCGGTCATGGCCTATCTCTGCGGGAAAGAGGTGCTAATATGGTCGGGGGAAGTCAAGACCCCCGCCGCCAGTGGCGAATAAAATAAGGGAGAAAGGACAGAAAAGCATGGCCGTAGTCCACAGGCGCCTGGAGTTCAAGACCGGCGGGAACGCGCAGATAGTCGAGATAACCGGGGAAGTGTCCGCTCTGCTGCGGGAAACGGGTTTGCGGAGCGGCATCCTCAACGTCTTCGTGCCCGGGGCCACGGGCGCGGTGACCACCCTGGAGCACGAGCCCGGCGTGTGCCGGGACTTCCAGGAGCTCTTCGACTTCCTGGCGCCTCCGGACCGCGATTACCACCATAACCGCAGGGGAGTGGACGCCAACGGCCACTCGCACGTCCGCGCGGGCCTTCTGGGCCCCTCGGTCACCGTGCCCTTCGAGGAGGGCAGGCCCCTCCTGGGCAGGTGGCAGCAGCTGGTGTTCGTCGACTTCGACGAGGTGCCCAGGGAACGCACCCTGGTGATCACCTTCATCGGGGAGTGAAGCTCGAAGGCGGGGGTTGAGAGATGCACGCTTTTCAATACCGGGACGGCGTACTGCACGCCGAGGAGGTTCCCCTGACACGCATAGCGGAGGAGGTGGGAACCCCGGTCTACGTGTACAGCAGGCGTACCCTTCGCGACCATTACCGGCGCCTGGACCAGGCCTTCGCCGAGGTCCCGCACCTGATCTGCTATTCGGTGAAGGCCAATTCCAACCTGGGAGTGCTTTCCGTGCTGGCCCGGGAGGGGGCGGGCGCGGACATCGTCTCCGGCGGGGAGCTCTACCGGGCCCTCAAGGCGGGCATCCCGCCGGAGAGGGTGGTCTTCGCCGGGGTAGGGAAGACGGCGGAGGAGATGGCCTACGCCCTGCGTTCCGGCATCCTCATGTTCAACGTGGAGTCGGAGGGGGAACTGCTCCTCCTGGACCGTGTGGCGGGGGAGTTGGGGAAAAGGGCGGACATCGCCCTGCGGATCAATCCCGATGTCGACCCCGGCACTCATCCTTACATCGCCACCGGGCTGAAGGAGGCCAAGTTCGGCATCACCATGGAGGAGGCGCCTGCGGTCCTGGAGCGCGCGGCGGCACTGGAGCACGTGCGCCTGGTGGGAGTGCATCAGCACATCGGTTCCCAGATAACGGATGTGGAGCCCTTCCGGGAGAGCCTGGAGAGGACCGGCGAGCTGGTGCGCTCCCTGCGCCGGAAGGGCCTGGAGATCCGGTACATAAACATAGGGGGCGGTTTCGGCATCCCCTACGATGAGGAGGAGGTCCCTTACCCCGTGGATTATGCCAGGGTTCTGGCCCCGGTGCTCAAGGAGCACGGCTGCACGGCCATCCTGGAGACGGGACGCATGATCGTGGGCAACGCGGGCGTGCTGGTTACCAGGGTCCTTTACCGCAAGAGGAGCGGGAAGAAGAGGTTCCTGGTGGTGGACGCCGCCATGAACGACCTCATCCGCCCCAGCCTCTACGGGTCCTTCCACCGCATACTTCCCGTCGTGGAGAGCTTGAGGGAGGAGGAGACGGTGGACGTGGTGGGGCCGGTCTGCGAGACCGGGGATTACCTGGCCCGGGACCGATCCCTGCCCCGGGCGGAACCGGGAGAGTTGCTGGCGGTCATGAGCGCCGGTGCATACGGGTTCGTCATGTCCTCCAACTACAACTCACGACGCCGGGCCGCGGAAGTGATGGTGGATGGAAGGGATTTCCTGGTGGTCCGCGAAAGGGAGACCATGGACGACCTGGTGAGAGGCGAGAGGGTGGTCCCGGGTTAGAGGGCCTCGCGGCGGGGTTGTCGGCGAAGAGGGGGTGAGCCACATAGCGGTCAGGGAAGCCGATGTCGGCGTGGTGAACAGCGGGGAGCGCGTGAGGCCTCCGGACGCTCCCTATTTCGCCCTGGAGATGGAACCCGGAGAGTCGGGCGGGCCGGTCTTCGCCGCCTCGGTGTGCTCCGAGGGGGAGACCCCGGAAGAACTGGAGGTCCGGCGTTACGCTGTTGGCCTCCTCCACGAGTTCTTCCGCCGGCGGGAGGAGGTGGTCCGGTCCACGGACTGCCGGGTGGTCCTGCGCAATTCACTGCGCCACATCCACCGCCACATCGTCGAGAATTACGGGGATGACGGGCCCCGCCTGGACTTCCTTCTGGTCCTGGCCGACACCCAGAGGCTTTACGCGGCGCGCTGCGGCGGGAACTCCCTCTTCGTCCACAGGGGCGAGGAGACGGACGCCCTTTTCGGCGCCTGGGAGGGGGAGGGAGGACTCCTGGGGGACGCGGCCGGGGAAAGGATAGAGATACGGGAGACAGAGGTGCGCCCCGGGGACGTGGTCGTCCTCTGCAACCCCTCGGTGTCCCGGGTGATGGGAGCGAGGGATGTGGGCGTGATCCTGAGAAGGGCCAGGGAAGCCCGTAAAGCGGCACTCTTCCTCTCCGCCATCGCCGAGAGGAAGGGGGCCCAGGGGACGTTGGTGGCCCTGGTCTGGGAGGTCCCCAATTACCGCGGCGCAGCCATATTCACCGAGGAGGCGATACAGGAGGAGGTCACCCCCCCGCCGCCGCCCGAGGAGGAGGGAGAGGAGCCGCACGGGGAAGAGGAGCGTGCGGAGAGGGCCAAAAGGCAATGGCTGAGCAAGTGGCGCCGCCGAAGGCAGGAATGAGGGGTTGTGGTAATTATTTCCTTTTCTCCCACTTCTCCAAGTAGGCCACCTGGGAGAGGGTGGACCCGGCCTCAATCTCCCCCCGCAGGCGGTTCTCCTTCTCCAGGACGTCCATGGCCCGGTTGGCCATCTCCACCACCTTGTCCCGGGGGATGACCACCACGCCGTCGTCGTCCCCCACCAGCCAGTCCCCGGGGAAGATCTTCCTGCCGCCCACGGTCACGGGCACGTTTATCTCCCCGAAGCCCTTGGGCTCCCCCGCCGTGGGGGTGATGAGACGGGCGAAGGAGGGGAATCCCAGCCGCCTTATCTCCACCGTGTCCCGGATGGCGCCGTCGATGACCACCCCGGCCAGCTTCCTCTGGATGGCGCTGTGGGTGGCCAGCTCTCCCCACAGCGCCGGACCCACGCCGCCGGCGTCGATGACGATGACGTCCCCTTCCTCGGCGACGTCGATGGCCTCCACCGGCTTGGCCCAATCTCCCGGGTAAGCCCGCACGGTGACCGCCGGCCCGGCCATCTTCATCCCCGGGCTGATGGGCAGGATGCCCTCCAGCTCCCCGGAACGGTGCATGGCGTCAGAGACGTTGGGCGTGGAGACCTTGAGGAGGACCTCGCGCACGTTCTCCAGGTTGACGCGCTTGTAGAGGTCGGTCCTCACCGCCTGCCCGGTTAGCATGGCCCGTTTTATCTCCTCCGCGGCGCGGCGGGCGTCCTTGCTCTTGATGATGGCCCCGCCCACGATGACGATGTCCGCGCCGCTCTCCACCGCCCGCGCCGCCGTCTCCGAGTTGATGCCCCCCGCCACGGCAACGGGGATGCTCACCGAGTTGGCTACCAGCCGGAGCCGTTCGAAGGGGTCCACACCCCGCATCTGCATGTCGATGGCCGTGTGCACGGCGATGTAGTGGGCGCCCGCCGCCTCCGCCGCCCGCGCCCGGTCCACGGGGTCCCCCACCTCTATGAGGTCCACCACGATCTCCGCCCCATAGTTGTTGGCCGCCTCCACGCACTCCTTGACCGTGGCGTCGGAGGCGGCTCCCAGGACGTCGATGATGTTGGCCCCTGCCTTGGCCGCCGCCTCCACCTCCGCCCGCCCGGCGTCCATGGTCTTCATGTCCGCCACGATGACGTGGTTGGGAAAACGCTCGCGCAGGGCGCGCACGGCGTTGAGGCCCTCGCTCTTGATGAGGGGGGTTCCGGCCTCGATCCAGTCGGCGCCTCCGGCGACGGCCTCCTCGGCGACCTTAATGGCCCTCTCCAGGTCCACGAAGTCCAGGGCCACCTGCAGTATGGGTCCTTTTATCCTCATGGCAGATAGATTATAGTACGGTGGTCATTTCACCGCTACATGATGTGCTGGAGGATGCCCAGTTCCTATCCGTTTTCTCGCCCTCCCGGATGGCTGGAGCGGTCGTTCCGTGGATTTCTAATTAATCCCGAATCGCCCGCGGAAGGGATACGGCATCGCCTCGTGGTGTGGCGGAGAAACCGCTCCTTGCCTTGCCTCCTGCCGGGTCAGCGGGATGACATGGGAACACCGGCCGTGAGGGACCCGGATGTGTCCACGACAGCGATGCTGCGCAGCTCTCGGCTGCCGGGAGTTCGCAGGTGACGGCCCTCGGAAAGAGGGGAGGTTTCCGATCGAAGAGTCTCTGGCAGGCGAGGCGGGGCTTGATGATCGGGCGCCCGCCGCTCGCCCGATCATGCGGGCGCCAGGTGTGCGCCGCCCGTTCCCGGCTGTTAAAATACCCTTATTCCGGTTCTTGCCATACGGAGTGAGACGGATATCGGAGGAAGCATGTCGGACGGGAAAGAAGCCATAGTCGTCGGTCAGATAGGCTGCGGTACAGTGGGCTCCGGCGTGGTGCGTATCCTCCGGGACAACGCCTCCATCATCTCCCGGAGGGTGGGAAAGGACATAGCCGTGAAGCGTATAGCGGTGCGGGACCTGTCCGACCCCCGCTACGTGGAGGTCCCCGAGGAGATGCTCACCACGGAGGCCATGGAGGTAATAGGGGATCCGGAGGTGGACATCGTGGTGGAGGTGATGGGGGGCATCGAGCCGGCCCGCACCTTCATCCTGGAGGCCATATCCCGGGGCAAACACGTGGTCTGCGCCAACAAGGAGCTCATGAGCACCCACGGCGAGGAGCTCCTGCGCGCCGCGGAGGAGAAGGGCGTGGACCTCGCCTATGAGGCGGCGGTGGGCGGCGGCATCCCCATCCTCATGCCCCTCAAGGAATCCCTGGCCGGAAACGTGATAGACCAGGTGCTGGGGATAGTGAACGGGACCACCAATTACATCCTCACCCGCATGAGCGAGGAAGGCCTGGACTTCGGCGAGGCGCTGGCCAAAGCCCAGGAGCTGGGCTACGCGGAAGCCGACCCCTCCTACGACGTGGAGGGGAAGGACGCCGCCGCGAAACTGGCCATACTGGCCTCTATGGCCTTCAACTCCCGGGTGACCCTCTCCGACGTGTACGCGGAGGGCATAACCTCCATCACCCCGGACGACATCTCCTTTGCCCGCGAGCTTGGCTACGTCATCAAGCTGCTGGCCATCGCCAAGGACGAGCCGGACGGGATAAGCGTTCGCGTGCATCCCACGATAATCCCCGAGCGCCACCCCCTGGCAGCGGTGCGGGACGAGAACAACGCCATCTTCGTGTCCGGGGACGCCGTGGGGGAGCTCATGTTCTACGGAAAGGGGGCGGGTTCCCTGCCCGCGGCGAGCGCCGTGGTGGGCGACGTCATCTCCATAGCGCGCAACATCCTGACCGGCGGGCGGCTGGTGGGCTGTACCTGTTTCTTCCAGAAGCCCGTCAAGGACATGAAAGACGTGCGCTGCCGTTACTTCATGATCTTCGACGTGCCCGACCGGCCCGGCGTGCTGGCCAAGATCGCCGGCGTATTCGGCGAGAACCAGGTGAGTATCAAGTCCGTCATCCAGCACGGGACGGGCAGGGAGGCACGCATCGTCCTGGTCACCCACGAGGTCAGGGAGGAGAACATCAGGGCCACGGTGCGCGGCCTGGAGGGCCTGGAGGAGGTCAACAGGGTGGCCAGCCTCATCCGCGTGGAGGACCCCGGGGAGGAGTGAGCCCCTCCCGGCGTCCGGAGAGGAAGGATGAATCCCCGGGGACGGCGGGACCCACGGCTTTTCCGGACGCCGTGTTCGATGTAGAGGGATCACGGGAGCGCCGGTACCCGTGAGCTTGCGGGGCGGGGGCGAAACCTCTCCCTCTTCCGCGGAGGAGGCATCGCGGACCCGGGTCACGGATGGCGCCGGTTCTGACGGCCGGCGCGCCGCCGGTCATGAGGAGGGACGCGCGACCGGGCGCAGGGGGGCGCAGCGTTCGCCCGGTCTCCGTGGCGGAGGGGTAGGGGATAGGCCAAAGGCGGTGAACGAGGGTGGGAAGGAGGTCGTCGGTCTTGCGCGGCGAATGGCGGGGCGTGATAGAGGCCTATAGGGAATTTCTACCAGTGACGGGCAAGACGCCAGTGGTCACCCTGCTGGAGGGAAACACTCCGCTTGTGGAGGCGGGGTATATCAGCCGTCAGCTTGGGCTGCAGGTCTTCCTGAAATACGAGGGGTTGAACCCCACCGGCTCCTTCAAGGACCGGGGGATGACGGTGGCCGTATCCAAGGCCCTGGAGGAAGGGGCCCGCACGGTGATCTGCGCCTCCACCGGGAACACCAGCGCTTCGGCTGCGGCCTATGCCGCCCGGGCGGGGATCACCTGCGCGGTGATCATACCCAGGCAGGCCATAGCCCTAGGCAAGCTGGCCCAGGCCCTCATTCACGGGGCGCGGGTGATACCCCTGGAGGGGAACTTCGACCAGGCCCTGCAGATGGTACGGCGCATCGCCGAGGACTACCCGGTGGTGCTGGTGAACTCCATCAACCCCCACCGCATCGAGGGCCAGAAGACGGGGGCCTTCGAGATATGCGACGCCCTGGGCCGGGCGCCCGATTACCATTTCATACCAGTCGGGAACGCGGGGAACATCACCGCCTACTGGAAAGGCTACCGGGAGTACCGCGAGGCGGGGAAGACGGACTCCCTCCCGCGCATGATGGGCTGGCAGGCGGAGGGCGCGGCGCCCATCGTGCGCGGCCACGTGGTGGAGCGGCCGGAGACGGTGGCCACCGCCATCCGCATCGGCAATCCGGCCAGCTGGAAACAGGCGGTGGCCGCGGCGGAGGAATCGGGGGGCCGCATCGACATGGTCTCCGACGCGGAGATACTGGAGGCCTACCGATTGCTGGCGGAGCGGGAAGGCGTCTTCGTGGAGCCGGCGTCGGCCGCCTCCGTCGCCGGCCTTTACAAGGCCTTTCGCCGCGGCGACCTGAAGCCCGGCTCGCTGGTGGTCTGCGTCCTCACCGGTCACGGCCTGAAAGACCCCGACCTGGCGGTGAGGACGGTGGAGGAACCGGAGCCGGTCCCCGCGGACCTGGAGGCCGTGCTGGATAGGCTGGGGCTCTGAGGCGCACGGCGGGGGCCGGGAAACCCGGTCCCCGCCCTTCGTTCCCAAGGGTTCCCCCGGCTCAGGAGGGATGATCTCGGGGAGGTGGAGATGAAGTACCTCGTCCTTGTGCCGGACGGTGCGGCCGACCGCCCGGTGGCCGCCCGCGGGGGAGCCACGCCCCTGGAGGCGGCTCGCCTGCCGAACATGGATTTCCTGGCCGAGAACGGGATCTGCGGCACGGCGGTCACCGTCCCCGAAGGCATGCCGGCGGGCAGCGATGTTGCCAATTTTTCCCTCCTCGGCTACGACCCGCGCGTCTATTACTGCGGGCGGGGGCCGCTGGAGGCGGCCAGCATGGGCGTGAAGCTCGCCGAGGATCAGGTGGCCTTCCGCTGCAACCTGGTTACGGAGGAGGAAGGAAGGCTGGCGGATTACAGCGCGGGACACATCCCTACCGAAGAAGCTCGCCGGATCATCGCTTTCCTGGAAGAGAGACTGGGGGATCCCTACACCGCCTTCCACCCCGGGGTGGGATACCGGCACCTCCTGGTTTTGCGGGGGCTGAGATACCTGGAGGACAACTGTATTCCCCCGCACGACGCCGTGGGGCGGAAAATAGAGGAGATCCTCCCTCAAGGGCCCGGGTCGGAGCGGTTGCGCTCGCTCATAAGGCTTTCCCGTCGCCTCCTCGAGGACCACCCCGTCAACTGGTGGCGCCGGGAGCGCGGCCTGCGGCCGGCGAACATGATCTGGCCCTGGGGCCAGGGACGTTCGCCGGAACTTCCCACCCTGAGGGAGAGGTTCGGCCTCACCGGGGCGGTGATCACCGCCGTGGACCTCGTCAAGGGCCTGGGCGTCCATGCCGGGCTGGAGGTGGTCACCGTCCCGGGAGCCACTGGCTATCACGATACCGACTACGAGGCCAAGGCGCGCTATGCCCTGCACGCCCTGCGCAGGGTGGATCTGGTGTACGTCCACGTGGAAGCCCCCGACGAGGCGGGCCACGAGAGGAGCTGGGAGGCCAAGGTTGAAGCCCTGGAGAATTTCGACCGCCACATCGTGGGTGCGGTGCTGGATGAATCGGTCCGCCTACACGAGGAGTTCCACATCCTTCTCGCGCCCGACCACCCCACTCCTGTCGAGGTGGGCACCCATGTCCCGGAACCGGTGCCCTTCGCCCTTTATCTGGGAGGAAGAGACCCAGACGCCGCACGCGCTTTCAGCGAACGGGAAGCGAGCAGGGGGACCTACCGGGAGATCCCGGGATGGAAACTCATGGATATGCTGGTGAAAGGGCTATAATGGGAGTGAGTGATGGAGAAACCGCCCGGGTGCGGCATATGCCAAGCGGGCGGCCGGGAGTAAATTCGGGAAGTGTCGAGGGTGTCATCCAAGACCTATCCGGTTAAGAAATCGCCGGTGGTGGTGGCCCACATATCCGATTTCCACATCGGGTCCTACCATTTCGTGGCCAACCTCATGAACCGCACCATTCACGAACTGAACGAACTCCGCCCGGATATAGTGGTGGTGACCGGGGACCTCACCAATGAGGGTTTCCGGCAGGAGTACCTGACCGCCAAGTCCTATCTGGACAACCTGGAGTGCGAGAACATCGTCATAGTTCCCGGGAACCATGACTCCCGCAACGTGGGCTACCTCCATTTCCAGGAACTCTTTGGCCCCCTGTTCCGCTGCCTGGAGTACGAGGGCGTGTTCATCATGGGAGTGGACTCCAGCGAGCCCGACCTGGACGACGGCAAGATCGGGCGCGAGAAATACGGATGGATTGTCAATAATTTCCAATCCACGGACGGGTTCAAGATCTTCGCCCTGCACCACCACCTCCTGCCCGTGCCGGGAACCGGGAGGGAACGGAACATCGTCTATGATGCCGGGGACATACTCGAGCTGCTTATCTACGCCGGGGTGGACCTGGTGCTCACAGGCCACAAGCACGTACCTTACGTGTGGAGGCTGGAGGACATGTACCTGGTCAACGCGGGGACCATATCCTCGCTGCGCTTGCGGGGCCACACCAAGCCCTGCTATAACCTTATCGAAATCCGCGAGGACGACGTTCGGGTACTGCGTAAATACCCCTTCGGGGGTAGCGACGTCATCGCCCGGTTCGGGGCCGGGGCGGGAGAGACGCAACGGGAACTGTCCGGAGTGGTGCGGGAGATAATCAGTACGGACATCTGAGGCCTGGGGGCATGCAGGCGAGCCGCCAGTTGTTCTCCCGCTTGAGCGCGGATCCGCAGAGGGTATAATTCGTGAGGCGAGAGGCCACCGGTGGTACCCGGTTCCCGCACCCTGGCGGTCGTCGACGAGGTCGTAGTCGGGGATCGCCGTCCGTTCGGTGCCTGACGTCTCGAAGTAAAGCGGGTGGGGAAAGGTCAGCATCTCTGAACCGACCCGTGCGCGTGGATGGCGCTCTTCTCTATCGGACTCGAGAGCACGAGCGGTTTCCTTAGCCCGTTCGTCGGCGGCTAATACGGCAAGCCCTCCCGGTTCGTTGGGCCTGTAGGACCCGGGGGTGGCTGCCCGGTCGTCGGCGGGATGTAAGGTGAGATATATGAGTCGAGCCCTTTTCCTGGTGGACGGCGAACACCATCCCTCCGCGATCCTGGACGCCGTGCGCGAGCTGGAGGAGATGGCGGGCCTGCTCCCGGTGGGACTCTTCTTCCTGGGCGGGACGGAGAAGGTGACCGACCTAGGCGCCCTCTCCTCGCCGCTCTGGGAACTTGTGGTGCCCGGCGACCTTATCCTGGAGCTGGCCGCGAGCCTGGAGAGGCTGCGCCCGGAGGTGGTGGTGGACCTCAGCGACCTTCCGGTGGTGGATTCGGGGACCAGGATGGCCCTGGCTTCGGTGGCCCTGGCCCACGGGGCCTCATACCGCGGGGCGGACTTCGAGTTCCGTCCTCCCCGCCGGGAGAAGGTGCTCACCAAACCCTCCTGCGCCGTCATAGGCACCGGGAAACGGTGCGGCAAGACGGCGGTGTCGGCGGAGCTGGCTCGCTGCCTGAGGCGGTGGGGTTACCGGCCGGTTGTGGTGGCCATGGGTCGGGGCGGTCCTCCGGAGCCGTACCTGGTGAGAGGGGAGGAGGTCGATGGGCCCTACCTTCTGAGGGAGCTTTCCAAGGGGCTCCACGCCGCCTCGGATCATTACGAGGATGCCATGGTGACCGGAATGACCACCATAGGTTCACGCCGCTGCGGAGGCGGGATGGCCGGCCAGCCCTTCATCACCAACTGCGCGGAGGCAGCCAGGCTGGCGGAGAGCCTGGCGGTGGACGCGGTGGTCATGGAGGGCAGCGGCTCGAGTATCCCTCCCGTGGAGACGCAGGGCGCCATCTGCGTGATCAGCGCCGCCCAGGATCCGAGGGATTCTCTCGAATACCTGGGCCCGTACCGTATCTTGATTTCCGACGGGGTTGTAATTACAATGGCTGAGGAACCTTTCGCAGATCCCCGCCGCGTGTCATCGCTGCGCGAAAGGATAAAGCGTATAAAGGACGGCGTATTAACCATAGAGACGGTTTTCAGGCCTCATCCCTTGAAACCCATCGACGGAAAGAGGGTGTTCCTTGTTGTGACCGCTCCTCCCGAAGCCGGAGCAGTGCTTAGGGAGTACCTGGAGAAGGAGACGGGTTGCCAAGTGGTGGGGACGAGTTTCAACCTCGCCGACCGGCGGTCGCTGAGGCGGGATTTGGAGGAAGCGGATGGCGCCGAGCTCTTCCTGACCGAGCTCAAGGCCGCCGCCGTGGACACAGTAGCCAGGCATGCCGGGGAGACGGGGAGGGAAGTGGTCTACTTCCACAATCTACCTGTGCCTGCAGTCCCGGGGGAGAGCCTGGAGGGCTTCTTCCGGGCAGTGTGGGATAGGGTGCTGGAGAGGACATGAAGGAGAAAGAGGAAAAGAACGCCAAGAGGATAACCATCCTCGACGACGAGAACCACCGGGTGCCTTTTTCCAAGGGGCTGACCGCCAACGCCATCATGTCCTCCGGCCTGGCGCCCGGCACGGCGTATCTCGTGGCCGCGGAGATCGAGGAGCTCCTCGTCAGGGAGGGAAGGCTGGAGGTAAAGGCCCGGGAGCTCCGCAACATCATCTATGAGACCCTCCTCAAGAGGGCGGGGAAGAAATACGCGGAGAACTATTCCCGGTATATCAGCTTCAGCAGCCTGAACAAGCCGCTGGTGGTGCTCATCGGCGGCTCGACGGGAGTGGGAAAATCCACCATCGCCACCATGATCGCCAACCGCCTGAGCATCGTACGCATCGTGTCCACCGATGCCATCCGGGAGGTCATGCGGGCCTTCTTCTCCCGGGAGCTGATGCCCACCATCCACACCTCCTCCTTCGATGCTGATACGGCCCTCATCCACCCCTTGCCGCCGCATGTGGACCCCGTGGTGGCCGGTTTTCGCGAGCAGAGCCTCTCCGTCCTGGTGGGGGTGAGGGCCATCATCAAGAGGGCCCTCAACGAGGGGACGCATATCATCATCGAAGGGGCGCACATCGTGCCCGGCTTCATCGCGCCGGAGCAGTTCCCGGAGGCTTTCATAGTCCCGTTGGTGATAAAGGTGTCCGACGAGAAGATGCACCGGGATCACCTTTACGTGAGAGGGGTGGAGACCCAGGGCACACGCCCGTTCATGCGCTATATCAAGTATTTCGAGAACATCAGGAAGATCCAGGATTACATACTTTACATGTCCGAGATAACCGGGGTGAGGACCGTGGAGTGCGTGGACCTCGATACCACCGTCTCCGAGGTGGTGGAATATATCATCAACGCCGCCTACGATATGGCCCGCAGGGAGAAGCTGCTGGTGGAGGCGGGCAACCCCACGTAAGAGGCGTGCCTTCGGCGATCCCGGCTGGGACATGGTGTCCTGAGGCGGGCATGAAAAGCGGGCAGGAAAGCGGGGTTGTGCGCTGTGGCGGAGCCGGCTTTCCTGCGGACGGTGGACGATACGGGCTGGACAGGGACGCGAGCACCTGTCGTGGCGATCGGAGGTAGGAGATGAAGCTGTTCCTGGATACGGCCAACGTGGAGCACATCCGAGAGATCAACGAGTGGGGGGTGCTCTCCGGGGTGACCACCAATCCTTCCCTGGTCTCCAGGGAGGGACGCGGCATGCGGGAGATTTTGGAAGAGATTACCAGAATCGTCTCCGGACCCGTGAGCGCGGAAGCCGTCAGCATGGACACGGAGGGGATGATAAGGGAGGCTCGGGAACTGGCCTCCATCGCCGAGAACATCAACGTCAAGATCCCCATGACCCCTCAAGGGCTGGCGGCGGTAAGCCGACTATCCAAGGAGGGGATCAAGACCAACGTGACCCTGGTCTTTTCCGCCAACCAGGCTCTTCTGGCCGCCGCCGCGGGTGCCACGTTCGTAAGCCCTTTCGTAGGGCGTCTTGACGACGTGGGCAACAACGGGATGGCAGTAGTGGAGGAGATCGTGGACATCTTCGACACCTACGACATCCCCACGCAGGTCATCGCCGCCAGCCTGCGTCATCCCATGCACGTGGTCCAGGCGGCGCGGGCAGGGGCGCACATCGCCACCATCCCCTACGAGGTGATGGTCAAGATGGTGCAACACCCGCTGACGGATATCGGGATCAAGAAATTTCTGGAAGATTATGAGAAGATCAGAGATCTCTGAGAGTTGCGAGAGTCGGCGCTTTCCGGCGCTGCCATCCCAATGAAAAGGAGGTGAGAAAGTGGAACAGACACTGGACAGAGCCAAGCTGGAGTCCATGCTCCTGGCGGACCTGCAGAGCATGGCCCGGGAGATGGGCATGACCGGCATCACCGGCATGCGCAAGCAGGAACTCATCGAGAGCATCCTGAGCCGCCGGGTGGAGGAGGAAGGCCTTTTCATCCGTACGGGCATCCTGGACATCCTTCCCGAGGGATACGGGTTCCTGCGCACCAGGGGTTATCTGCCGAGCGAGGACGACATATACGTCTCCCTCTCGCAGATCAGGCGCTTCCACTTGAAGAGGGGCGACGAGATCCAGGGGCAGGTCAGGCCTCCCAAGGACAGCGAGAAATACAACGCCCTCCTGCGCATCGAGAAGGTCAACGGGGACAACCCCGAGGTCTGCCGCGAGCGCAAACAGTTCGAGCAACTGACGCCGCTCTTCCCCTTGGAGAGGCTCCGACTGGAGACCCCCAACGGGGAGGTGGCTCCGCGCATCATCGACCTCATAGCCCCCATCGGCAAGGGCCAGAGAGGGCTCATCGTCTCCCCTCCCAAGGCGGGCAAGACCACCATACTCAAGCAGATCGCCAACAGCATCACCCACAACAATCCGGAGGTGAAGCTCATCGTGCTGCTGGTGGACGAGCGCCCCGAGGAGGTCACGGACATGGAGCGCTCGGTGAAGGGGGAGGTCATCAGCTCCACCTTCGACCAGCCCTCTGACAACCACATCCAGGTGGCGGAGCTGGTGCTGGAGAGGGCCAAGCGGCTGGTGGAGCACAACCACGACGTGGTCATCCTCCTGGACAGCATCACCCGCCTGGCGAGGGCCTACAACCTGGCCACGCCCACCAGCGGAAGGATACTCTCCGGCGGCGTGGACTCCACGGCCCTCTACCCGCCCAAGCGGTTCTTCGGAGCGGCGCGCAACATCGAGGACGGAGGCAGTCTCACCATCATAGCCACCGCCCTGGTGGAGACCGGTTCCCGCATGGACGAGGTCATCTTCGAGGAATTCAAGGGCACCGGGAACATGGAGCTGCACCTGGACCGCAAGCTGGCCGACAAGCGCATCTTCCCGGCCATCGAGATAGACAAGTCCGGGACCCGCAAGGAAGAGCTGATCATGGAACCGGAAGAGGCTCAGGTGGTCTGGAAGCTCCGGCGCGTCCTGCATGCCCTGGACCCCAGCGCGGCCATTGAGCTGCTCATCGACAAGATACGCAGCACCAGGAACAACCAGGAGTTCCTGAACGAGATAGCCAGGTCGCCCATCTCCTGAGTTCCGGAGGCGGAGGCAGCCGGTCCACGCCGGCCTTGCACTCCGAGACCGATCCCGGATCTTCCCCGAGGGGAAGAGAGGCGCAGGCCTCAGTTAAGGGGTAAGGGAGTTTTTGCGCCCTTTTCCGGGGATCGGGGCGGGGCGGCGGGAAATGAGGCCTGCTGCCGGGGCGAGGCCAGGCCAGTTTTCCTAGTCCCGTCGTGAATCGCCGGCATGCCTGTAGCCTTGCCGGGCCAGAGGAAAAAAACAGGCCTCGAGACGCCACCCGGGCTTGGACGATGGGGGCATCCCATCCCACCGGCGCAGCGGTACGCCTGACATGGAGGGACAGGGGTCACGGAAAATCGCGGGCTCGCGGGTCGAGAGGGCCGGCGTGTGCGCCTCGGCGGGGAAGCGGCGAAGGGGCGCCCCTCCTCTGGCGGCCGTGCCGAGCGTCGAGGAGACCCCCGGAACTGACCTGTCGGGCCTCTCCTGTTCAAGGGCGGCGAGCGTTGCTATACTTTATGGGTCGTGAGCGATAAGGGAGGACGTGAAGGATGAAGAAAGGAATACATCCCGAGTACGTGGAGGCCACGGTGACCTGTTCCTGCGGGAACACCTTCAAGACCCGCTCCACCAAGCCCGTTCTGCGGGTGGAGATATGCTCCCAGTGCCACCCCTTCTATTCCGGGAAGCAGAAGCTGGTGGACACCGGGGGGCGCGTGGAACGCTTCGAGCGGCGTTACGGGAAGGCCAGACCGCAGCGGAAGAAGAAGGGAGCGGAGAAAGTGGAGGGATAGGCCCCTCCACATCCGCCTCTCGCCCCCGTTGAGATGAAGGACGAACCCTCCGCGCATCCCTGCGGAGAGACCTACTCCGGCAGGGAGACCCCACGCATCGGCGGCCAGGCCCTCATCGAGGGCGTGATGTTCCGGGGAAGCCGTTGCTGGTCACTGGCCGTTCGCCGACCTGACGGTTCCATACATTCCCAGGCGGAGGCGCTGCGTTCCTTCCTGGTTCGGCACCCTTCCTGGGACCGGCCCCTGGTGAGAGGGGTCTTCGTCCTCGTCGAGAGCCTGGTCCTGGGCTGGAGGGCCCTTTCCATCTCCGCCGATCTGGCCCTGGATGAGGAGGGCAAGGAAGGAAGCGCTCTGGGAACGCTCCAGAAGGCGGCCTCTTTCCTGCTGGCCGTGGCCATCGCCGTTGGGGTCTTCGTCGCCCTGCCCACCTGGCTGGCTCCCCGCATCCTGGGCCCCGGCAGTCCGGCATGGGCCTGGAATCTCCTGGAAGGCGGTATGCGGGTGGCCTTCTTCGTCCTCTACCTCCTGCTGGTCTCCCTTTCACGGGACATGCGCCGCGTCTTCCAGTACCACGGCGCCGAACACCAGTCCATCCACCTCCTGGAACACGGTTATCCGCTGGAGCCCGAGTTCGCCCTCCGCGAGGGCACCGACCACCTTCGCTGCGGCACCTCCTTCGTACTGCTGGTCCTGGTGTTCACCGTGGTGGTCTATTCCCTCCTGGGCCGGCCCGACCTCTGGATACGCATCCTGGAGAGGGTGGCGGCCATCCCGCTCATAGCCGGCATCTCCTATGAGATAATGAGGTATGCGGAGAGGAACCCTTCTCCCTGGCTCGCGCCGCTGGTGGCTCCGGGCCTGGCCCTGCAGAGGCTGACCACCCGGCGTCCGGAGCGGGAGCAGGCGGAAGTGGCACTCGCCGCCTTGAAAGTGCTCCTGGAGAGGGAGAGTTCGCCGCAAGGGGAGAGCGATGACCTTCCTGGAAAGGCTTGAGAACCTGGAAAAGACTTACCAGGAACTGGAAGAACAGCTGTCGCAGCCGGAGGTGTACTGCGACCGAAAGCGGTACGCGGAGCTTGCGCGCAGCCATGCCGAGCTTGCCGAGGTGGTCACCCTCCTGCGCGAGTACCGTCGCTGCCTGCAGGAGGCCGCCGAGGCCCGCGATCTCCTGAGGGAGGAAAAGGAGCCCGAGATGCAGGAGTTCCTGCGCGACTCCCTGCGGGAGGCGGAAGGGCGTGCCCGGGAGCTGGAGGAGAGGATGAAGGTCCTGCTGCTCCCCGTGGACCCAAGGGATCGGAAGGACGTCATCATGGAGATCCGCGCCGGAGCGGGCGGCGAGGAGGCCAGCCTCTTCGCCGGAGATCTCTACCGCATGTACACCCGCTACGCCGACCGGCAGGGCTGGACGACGGAGCCGCTTTCCTCCAGCCCCTCGGAGCTGGGCGGGTTCAAGGAGGTCATCTTCTCCGTGCGCGGACAGGGAGCCTACAGCAGGTTGAAGTTCGAGTCGGGCGTACACCGCGTGCAGCGCATCCCGGTCACCGAGTCAGGCGGGCGCATCCACACCTCCACGGCCACCGTGGCCGTGCTCCCGGAGGCGGAGGAGGTAGAGGTGGAGATAGACCCCGCCGACCTGCGCATCGACGTCTTCCGCTCCACCGGTCCCGGTGGTCAGTCGGTGAACACCACCGATTCCGCAGTACGCATAACCCACCTGCCCACCCGGGTGGTGGTCACCTGCCAGGACGAGAAGAGTCAGCTGCAGAACAGGGAGAAGGCCATGCGCATCCTCCGCGCCCGCCTGCTGCGCATGGAACAGGAAAGGCAGCAGAGGGAGCAGGCTGAAGAACGTCGCTCCCAGGTGGGGACGGGGGATCGTTCGGAGCGCATACGTACTTACAATTTTCCCCAGGGTAGGGTCACCGACCATCGCATAGGCCTGACCCTCTACCGCCTGGAGGAGGTGCTGGACGGGGACCTGGACGAGCTTATCGAGGCCCTGGCCGCCGCCGACCGGGCGGAGAAGCTGGCGGAGTTGGGGAGCGGTGAGTGAGGGAGTGAGAGGCGGAAACGCATGGACCCGCCCGGCCGCGGAGGTCGTGGCGCTGCTCACCTGGGCGGAGCGCTTCCTGGAACGCAGCGGCGTTCCCAAACCCCGCCTCAACGCGGAGAGGCTCCTCTCCCACTGCACGGGACGCTCGCGCGTGGAACTGTATGCCTACCCGGAGAGGACGTTGCGCGAGGAGGAAAGGCGGTCCTTCGTGGGCGCCGTGGCGCGCAGGTCCCGGCGCGAGCCGTTGCAGTACATCACCGGCACGGCGTTCTTCCGCTACCTGGAGCTTTCCGTGGACCCGAGGGTGCTCATCCCCCGTCCGGAGACGGAGATGTTGGTGGAGAGGGCCCTGGCCCTCCTCCGGGGGACAGGCGGGCATCCGCTGGTGGTGGATGTGGGGACGGGAAGCGGGTGTATCGCCCTCTCCCTGGCCCGGGAGTGCCCGGCAGCCGTGGTCCACGCCACGGACCTCGACCCCCGCGCCCTTTCGGTGGCCCTGGAAAACGCGCGCCGCCTGGGCATGGAGGGAGTGGTGCGCTTTCACCTCGGGGACTGCCTCTCAGCGCTTCCTGAGGATATGAGGGGGACAGTGGACCTCGTGGTGAGTAATCCGCCTTATGTCCGGGAGGGGGATTTTCAGTCCCTGCCACCGGAGGTCAGAGAACACGAGCCGCGCTCCGCCCTGGTGGCCGGACCCCGGGGAACGGAGGTGCACCTGAGGATCCTCAGGGAAGCGTTGTCCTGGCTGACGCCCGGAGGATGGCTGCTCATGGAGGGCGGCGAGGACCAGATGGGCGAGCTGGCCGTAGTGGCCCGGGATATGGGTTACGTTGAGGTGAGGGTCCACGAGGACCTCAACGGGCGACCCCGCATGGTGGAGGCTCGTTTGACCCCCCGAGACGGCTTTACCTAGAATAATAGGGTCCGGGAGGAAAACGCCCGGCAGCGGAAGAAACAGGTAAACGGAGGTGAGGTCTTGAGCGCGTCCGGGCGTGTTGGAAGGACGATCCAGCGCCTTTCATTGGCCCTTTTGTTCCCCTGCCTCCTTATGGGCCTGCGGCTTCCTCCCGCCGCCGCGGACAGCATAAGCGAAAAGAAGGAGCAGGCCAAGGCGGTGGAAAGACAGCTCAACGCCCTGCAGGCGGAGCTGAACCGGCTGACCTCGGAGCTCAGCCAGACGCAGTCCAAGATAGCCTCACTGGAAACCAGGATACAGGCCAACCAAGCGCAGCTCTCGGCGGCCGAGGCCGAGCTGAAGCGCTGGAAGGAAATCCTTTCCAACCGCATTGTCGCCATGTATAAGGAGGGGAACGCCACCGCCCTCGACGTGCTGCTGGAATGCGAGGACTTCGACACCTTCGTCCATTCCTACGATTTCATGTCCCGCATAGGCAACCACGACGCCGAGGCCATCGCCGCCACCCGTTCCCTGGTGAGCGAGATACGGGAAAGAAGGGCGGAATTGGAAGAGGCAAGGGCGCAGTACCAGGCCTATTACCGGGACCTGCAGGTCAAACGCGCCTCCATCCAGAGCAAGCTCAACGAGCAGAAGGCCATCCTGGCCGGGCTGGACCGGGAGGTGGCCGCCCTGCTCAGCTCGCGGTATCGGGGAGCGGCCGGAGGCGGTGGCGGGACCTGGAACGTGGGCCCGGTGAACGGGCTCTATTTCCCGGTGGCCGGTCCCCACAGCTACGTCAACGACTGGGGAGCCCCGCGCTCCGTGGGTCGCACGCACAAGGGCTGCGACATCATGGCCGCTTACGGGACACCCTGCGTGGCCATAACCAGCGGGGTGGTCGAGCAGAGGCGGGGCGGGAACGCCGGCCTATACATCGCCCTCCACGGGGACAACGGCCATCTCTACTATTACATGCACCTGCAGGGTTTCGCCGCCTCCGGCCGCGTGGCCGCCGGCCAGGTCATCGGTTACGTGGGGGACACAGGGAACGCCCGCGGCTGTCCCCACCTACACTTCGAGTGGCACCCGAACCACGGGGGCCCGGTCAACCCCTATCCCCTACTGGTGGCCATCGACCGCTGACTGCGACTTTCGGCTGCGGGTAACACCAACGGCGAAGAGGACGTCCCTTATCCAGGTAAGATGTGGAGGGGCAAGAATCGGGTTCTCGACTCGTATTCGGGCATCTGAGCTTTGTGGGCCTTGTCGGCCCCAGTCCGTTCCCTGTGGTCGTCAGCCTCTGAATACCGCATGTTAGTACGGCATGCTGGCTTATAAACAACTTTTTCCGGGGCCTGGAAAACAATGCCTGTCGGGTCCGTCACCGGTGCGTTATGAGCGGCGCCCCGGCCGTCGAGCAGATGCCGCATGCCGTTGCCGCGCTCGTGGTCCATTTTGGGATGCTTGCTGGCCTCTTCGCGAAGGCCGGGATTGTACGCCATAATATGGCGGGCATGACGTGGGGAGATCCATTGTCGCCTGCCGCTTAGGATGCCGTGAAGGCAGGGCGTGTTACCTTTGCGGACGCCCTCTCAAACTCCGGAACCGCTCGCCATCAATCCGGCCAGAACGTAAAGGCGTTCCAGGTCCACGTGCTCCCGGACCAGCCGGCGGAGCACCTGCAGCTTGCTCTCCTCGTGGGTGCGGGCGCTGCGGATGATCATCTCCGCCCGCTCCGCGGTGGTGAAGGTGTCCTCGCTCACCAGGATGACGGGCATGGCCATTTCCTCGGCTTTGCCCAGGATTATGCTGGAAGGATACAGGTTACCTGTCAGGATGAGGCAACTTGCCCCGGCCTCCATGGCCGCGAGCTGGATGTCGCTGCGGTCCCCGCCGGTGACCACGCAGAAGTTGCGCCGTTTGCGGAAGACGGAGAGGGCGTGCTCCTGGCTCATGGCTCCCACCACAAGGTCCTCCACCATCGCGCCGCCGCGTTCCTCGCCGCAGAGCATCTTCCCGCCCAGGAGCCTTGCCAGGTCGGCCACGTTTATGGAGGCCAGGTGTCTCTCGTGGGGGAGGGCGCCCAGGACCGGTATGCCGTGCCTTTCCAGGTAGGGCACCAGGAGCTCGCGCACGAGGCTCTCCCGGTTGGCGGGCACCATGTTGTAGATCACCCCCAGCAGGGCTTCCCCGAAGCGGTCGCGCGCCAGGAGGACGTTGTCGGCCAGGTAGGCGTCGTTGAAGCGTTCCACGAGGACGACCTTGGCGCCGAGGGCGGGGACCAGCTCGAAGGCGGAGATGCCCAGCATCCTTCCCTGCTGGGAGGTGTAGGCGCCCTGCAGGAGAACCAGGTCCTTTCCCCTCTCCACGCGGGAAAGGGCCTCTCTGACCCGCGCCAGAAGGTCGCCGGCGCCGTCCTTGAGGCTCTCGTTGACCAGCTTGGGGGTGAGCACCACGGGGCAGATGTCCGAGAGTTCCTCCTCGAGTTCCAGGGTGCGCCGCATGAAGGCTGCGTCCTCGTCCGTAACCTTCCCCTCCTCCTGGTGGTAGCGGTTGCCCAGGGGCTTGAGGTATCCCACCTTGAAGCCGTCCTCGCGGAAGCGCATCCCCAGCCCTATGCACAGGGTGTGCAGCCCGGCGAGGCCCTGTTGCGAGGTCAGGTAGAGGTAAACCATCTCGCTCACTCCTTGAGTACTATCCTGGCGTCCGCGGCCAGGCAGCCTTTGCCTTCCTCCAGCACGCGCAGGGGGTTTATATCCATCTCGGCGATCTCCGGGAAGTCCGTGACCAGCTGGCTGATGCGCAGGATGCTCTCCACCACGGCGTCTATGTCCGCCGCCCTCTCCCCCCGGGCGCCCTTGAGGAGGCCGTAGCTCTTGAGCTCGCGGAGCATCTCCAGAGCCTCCTCCTCGCTCACCGGCGCCAGGCGGAAGCTCACGTCCCCGAGCACCTCCACGTAGATGCCCCCCAGCCCGATCATGAGCAGGGGCCCGAACTGGGCGTCACGGCTCATGCCCACGATCAGCTCCCTCGAGGGGGGCAGCATCTCCTGGACCAAGACCCCCCATATGGAGGTTTCGGGCACGAACTTGCGCGCCGCGGAGGTCACCGCCTCGTAGGCGTTGATCAGCTCGTCGGTGTCGCGTATGCCCACCACCACGCCTCCCACTTCGGTCTTGTGCAGGATGAGGGGCGAGGCTATCTTCACCACCACCGGGTAACCGATCTCCCTGGCGGCGCGGATGCACTCCTCCAGGTTGGTGGCCAGTAGTGTACGGGCCACCGGCAGACCGTAGGCGGCCAGCACCTCCCTGGCCTCCACCTCCACCAGCTCCTTGCGCCCCTGGGCCAGGACGGAGTCGAAGGTCTCGCGGACCTTCCCCCGCTCCACGTCGAAGCGCACTATGGTGCGGTGCGGCCGGGAGAGGTATTCGGTGTATTCCCGCATGGCCCTGAGGGTCCTCACCGCCTCTTCCGGAAACTGGAAATTGGGGATGCCGGCCTCCCGGAGTATCTCCTCGGCGCATGCGGACTCAGCACCCCCCATGAACACGGTGAAAACCGTCTTCTCCGCGCCGCGCGCCTCCTCCGCGACCGCCCGCGCCGTCTCCTCCACCTCGGTCATGGCCTGTGGGGTCAGGATGACCAGGAGCGCATCCACGCCGGGGTCGGGGAGGACCCTGCTCACCGCCAGGCGATAGCGTTCGGGGCCCGCGTCGCCGAGGACGTCGACGGGATTGTATACGCTGGCCGCCTCGGGAAGGCCGGAGCGCAGGGCGGCGGTCGTCTCCTCGGAGAGGGAGGCCAGCACCAGGCCGCTCCGCTCCAGGGCGTCGGAGGCGATGATGCCCGGCCCGCCGGCGTTGGTGATCACCCCCACCCGGGGGCCTCGCGGGGGCGGCTGGGTGGAGAAGCCCCTGCAGAGCATGAAGAGGTCCTCCACCGTCTCCGCGCGCAGGGCGCCGCACCTGCGGAAGGCGGCGTTGTAGGCCTTCTCCGAGCCCGCCAGTGTGCCGGTGTGCGAGGAGACGGCGCGCGCGCCGGCCTGGGTCACGCCGGCCTTGAGGACGATGACCGGCTTGCTCCTCCCGACGCGGGCCGCAGCCTCCAGGAAGCGCTCCCCGTCCTGGACCCCCTCGAGGTAGGCGGCGATCACCGAGGTGTTGGCGTCTTTTTCCAGTTCCTCCAGCACGTCGCTCTCGTCGACGTCCATCTTGTTGCCCAGGCTGATGAACCGCGAGAAGCCCAGGTGATTCTCCTCCGACC
This sequence comes from Candidatus Solincola tengchongensis, assembly GCF_015711935.1. Taxonomy (NCBI): domain Bacteria; kingdom Bacillati; phylum Actinomycetota; class Candidatus Geothermincolia; order Candidatus Geothermincolales; family Candidatus Geothermincolaceae; genus Candidatus Solincola; species Candidatus Solincola tengchongensis. The sequence continues at coordinate 33,506 of NZ_JACVJJ010000107.1, read as the reverse complement.
ACCCCAGGACGGCGGTGCACAGGGCGCCGGACTGGGACATGAAGGCCACGTTCCCCGGGAGTGGCGCGCGGGTGGCGAAGGTGGCGTTCAGGGGGGTGGATGTGTCCGCCAGTCCCAAGCAGTTGGGCCCCAGCACCCGGATGCCGTACCGCCGGGCCGTCTCGCGAAGCTCGATCTCCCTGCGGTAGCCCTCGCGCCCCGATTCCTTGAACCCCGCGGTGATGATCACCGCCGCCGGGACGCCGCGGGTCCCGCATTCCTCGAGCACCCCGCGCACCAGTGGAGCGGGGACGATGATCACCGCGAGGTCCGGGGCCTCCGGCAGGTCGGAGACGCTCGCGTAGCAGGTGAGGTCGAGCACGGTGTCGTGATTGGGGTTCACGGGGTACACCCTGCCGGGAAAGCCGGAGCGCAGGATGTTCTCCAGGACCACCCGCCCCACCTTCCCCGGTTTCTCCGAGGCCCCCACGACCGCCACCGACCGGGGCCGGAAAAAGGCCTCCACCTCATGCCCCTTTCCATTCAGATCCTTGCCCTCCGCCTTGCCGGGGGAATGGGGTTTTCCGTCCCCTCCTCCGGGAGCTCTTTTATTATATCCGCCGCTTCCCCGTTTTCTCCTCCAACCCTACCGTTCCTTGCACGGCCGATGATTGGAAGAATATGTTAGCAGGCGGGTTAGCTCCACGGCTTGCCCCGAGCGGCGGTCGGTCATCCCGCCGGGCGACGATCCTTACGCCCTCCGTGTGCGTGCCGCTTTTCCGCGCTTGCCTTGGAGCGGGAGAACCCGACGACCTTTCGTGAGGACGGCCCGTTTCGCCGGCGCTTTCCCGAGCGGGGGAAGTCGGGAGAGAGCCCGTCCTCTTTGCCGGGAGGCGGTTGAAGGGCAGGAAGCCGGAGGCCGTACGTTGAACATGTCCCACCGCAACGTTTAGGCGCTTAAGGGTTTGAAAGAGAAGGAGAGACCGCATGTCATCCTGATATAATGGACGGATCTGCGGGAAGAGAGGGTTGTCTCTCCATGATCTACCTGGGAGCGTCGCTGTCCAAGAGGAGGAGGCGGCAATCCCGAAAAAAACACTCAACACGCCGTACTTACCCACCCGATAGGACCTTGAGGAAGTCCCTCACCAGGTATCGTCTTCCCTCTTTTTGACTGCCCCTCCGGGGCTGTCCTATAATTACATTCCGTTGTTCCTGTCAGTTCGCCGCGAATGGAGATGAACAGCCGTGCAGGACGATTTTAGGCCCACCGTACCGGGCGAGTACCGTGAGGAGAGGGAGGACGACATAGTCCTCACCGAAGAGGGCCTGAAGAGGCTCCAAGAGGAGCTGGACTACCTGAAGAACGTCAAGCGCTGGGAGGTCGCCAAGCGCATCGAGCAGGCCAGGTCCTTCGGTGACATCATGGAGAACTCGGAGTACGAGGACGCCAAGCACGAGCAGGCCTTCGTCCAGGGCCGCATAATGGAGATAGAGCGCATCCTGAACAACGCGCGCGTCATCCGGGAGGAGGAGATAGACCTCAGTGAGGTCACCCTGGGTTCCACCGTTTACCTGGAGGACGTCCAGAGGGGCGAGGAGATGAGGTTCCGTCTGGTGAGCGCCGCCGAGGCCCGTGGGGGGCAGGGCTGCCTGTCCGACCAGTCGCCGGTGGGAAAGGCCATCCTGGGCCGCAGGTCGGGGGAGGTGGTGGACGTGCAGGTCCCCTCCGGAGTCATCCAGTACCGCATCCTGCGCATCGAAAGATGACCGTGTCCGAAGAGATGAACCACCCGGATGACCTCGCCATTCCCCCCGCGTTCCGCAACGAGAGCGAACAGGTCATAAGGCGCCTGCAGAAGCTCGAGGAATGGAGGGCCAGGGGCATCGAGCCCTACGCCTGGAGATACACGCGACGCGACACCACGGCGGAGCTTCACGAAGAGTACCAATATCTGGAAAATGGTGAAGCGAGCGACTACCGCACGGCACTGGCCGGCAGGCTCATGGCCCTGCGCCGCCACGGCAAAGCCTCCTTCGCCGACCTGGAGGACGGATGGGGCAGGATCCAGCTCATGGCCTCCGTGGATTCCCTGGGCGAGGAGGGGTACCGGCTTTTCCAGGAGCTGGATATCGGGGATTGGGTAGGCGCGGAGGGCACGGTCTTCCGTTCGCGCCGCGGCGAGCTCACGGTAAGGGTGGAGGAATTCCGCCTGCTGTCCAAGAGCCTCCGGCCCCTGCCCGAGAAGTGGCACGGCTTGAAGGACGTGGAGCTCCGCTACCGACAGAGGTACCTGGACCTCCTGGTGAACCCGGAGGTGAAGCGCAAGCTGCAGGTCCGGGTCAGGACCATCGGGGAGATACGCCGGTTCCTCGACGAGAGGGGTTTTCTGGAAGTGGAGACCCCCATGCTGCATCTGATTCCGGGCGGTGCCGCAGCCCGTCCCTTTGTCACCTACCACCACGCTCTCGGGGAGGAGCTTTACCTGCGCATAGCCCCGGAGTTGTTCCTCAAGAGGTGCCTGGTGGGAGGCCTGGAGAAGGTCTACGAGATCAACCGCAACTTCCGCAACGAGGGCATCTCTTACAAGCACAACCCGGAGTTCACCATGCTCGAGTTCTACTGGGCCTTCGTGGATTACCTAGACCTGGCGGCCTTCCTGGAGGAGATGCTCTCCGAGGTGGTGGGGCGCGTCATGGGCGACCTGAAGTTCACCTACCAGGGGAGGGAGATCGACTTCACCCCGCCGTGGCGGAGGCTGACGCTCCTGGAGGCCGTCTCCCGGGCGGTGGGAGAGGAGGTCGATTCCGCCACGCCGCCGGACAGATGGAAAAAGCTGGCAGAAGTCCACGAGGTTCCCCTCGAGGAGGGATGGGGTCCGGGCAAGACAGCCACGGAGCTCTTCGAGAAACTGGTGGAGCCCCACCTCTGGGAGCCGACCCTGGTCATGGATTACCCCCGCGAGGTCTCGCCCCTGGCCCGCGCCCACCGCTCCGACCCCTTCCTCACCGAGAGGTTCGAGCTCATAGCCGCGGGTAGGGAGATCGCCAATGCCTTCTCGGAGCTCATCGACCCCCTTGATCAGCGGGAACGTTTCGAGGAGCAGGCCAGGCGGAGGGAACGCGGCGACGAGGAGGCGCACCTGGTGGACTACGATTACCTGCGGGCCATGGAATACGGCATGCCCCCCGCCGGAGGCCTGGGGTTGGGCATTGACAGGCTGGTCATGCTGCTCACCGACTCCCATTCCATCCGGGAGGTCATCCTCTTTCCCCACCTGCGTCCCGTGTGATCCCTTCGGGCGCCGCACGCGGCCCCGTTCGGCATCGGGTATGGTACGCTCCCGCCCCGACCCCGGAGAGGTCCCCTCCCGGGGCGCAGGGACTCTCGCTTTTGGATCGGGCCCTCCTCGCCCTCTCCAGCCTCTCTTCTCCGACCGCTCACATGGCCTACCCGGTGTCCAGTCCGTCTTCGGCTTGCGGGCCTTGAGGGCGCCGTTCCGGACCCCGGGGTACCCGTCCTGCGGCGAAGTCCGTCCGTCCGGCCCGCGGGGCCTCCTTTTCCGGGGTCAAGGCCGTCGTGTGAGGGGCCGATTCTTGAACCGGAAAAGGCTCTTCGGCGGATACTGGAGGCGGGAAAAGGACATGACCGACGCCATGGCGAAGCGTCTTTGAAAAGGATATAAAAGGTGTGATAATTAAGGATGAAAACGACCTGACGTGGAGGGATAAAAAGTGTTTCAAAGGTTCTCGGACCGAGCGAGGCGGGTGGTTGTCCTGGCCCAGGAAGAAGCCCGCATGCTCAACCATAACTATATAGGCACGGAGCATCTGCTCCTGGGCCTGATACAGGAAGGCGAGGGCGTGGCCGCCAAGGCCCTGGAGTCCATGGGCATCAGCCTGGAGGCGGTCCGCAATCAGGTGGAGGAGATCATCGGGCGGGGCAGCACGGCGCCCACAGGCCATATCCCCTTCACCCCACGCGCCAAGAAGGTCCTCGAACTCTCCCTGCGTGAAGCCCTGCAGCTGGGCCACAACTACATAGGCACGGAGCACATCCTGCTGGGCCTCATCCGGGAGGGCGAGGGAGTGGCCGCCCAGGTGCTCACCAAGCTGGGAGCCGACCTCGACCGGGTGCGCAATCAGGTGGTCCAGCTCCTGACCGGCGCCTCCGCCGCTTCTCGAGAGACGACCCAGGTGGGGGAGCCGGCTCCTCAGGGCAACCTCTTGCTGGACCAGTTCGGCCGCAACCTCACCCAGCTGGCCATGCAGAACAAGCTGGACCCGGTCATCGGCCGGGAGAAGGAGATAGAGAGGGTCATGCAGGTCCTCTCCCGCCGTACCAAGAACAACCCGGTGCTCATCGGGGAGCCGGGAGTGGGCAAGACGGCGGTGGTGGAAGGGTTCGCCCAGAAGATCGTCAACAACGAGGTGCCCCAGATCCTGGCCGGTAAGCAGCTCTACACCCTGGACCTGGGAGCCCTGGTGGCCGGGTCCCGCTACCGCGGCGACTTCGAGGAGCGCCTGAAGAAGGTGGTGAAGGAGATCCGCAGCCGGGGAGACATCATCCTCTTCATCGACGAGCTGCACAACCTGGTGGGAGCGGGCGCCGCGGAGGGGGCCATAGACGCCGCCTCCATCCTCAAGCCCGCCCTGGCCCGTGGGGAGCTCCAGACCATCGGTGCCACCACCCTGGACGAATACCGCAAACATCTGGAGAAGGACGCCGCCCTGGAGCGGCGCTTCCAGCCCATCCTGGTGGAGGAGCCCACCGTGGAACAGACCATCGAGATCCTCAAGGGGCTCCGCGACCGTTACGAGGCCCATCACCGGGTGGCCATCACCGACGGGGCCCTGGTGGCCGCGGCCAGACTGGCAAGCCGCTACATAACCGACCGCTTCCTGCCGGACAAGGCCATAGACCTCATCGACGAGGCGGCCTCGCGCCTGCGCATCAGGGCCATGACCGCTCCTCCCGACTTCCGGGAGCTGGAGGAGAAGCTGCAGAAGGTCCGCCAGGAGAAGCAGGCGGCCATAGCCGCTCAGGAGTTCGAGAAGGCGGCCGGATTACGGGACCGAGAGAAAGAGATTCTCAAGGAGATGGAGCAGCTGGAGGAGGACTGGAAGCTGCCCCTCGGCTCGCACCAGCTCCAGGTCACCGAGGACGACATAGCGGACATCCTCTCCTCCTGGACGGGGATCCCGGTGAGCCAGCTCACCGAGGAGGAGAGCAGCAAGCTCCTGCGCATGGAGGAGGAGCTGCACAAGCGCATCGTGGGGCAGGACGAGGCGGTGAAGGCGGTATCGCGTTCCATACGCCGGGCGCGCTCCGGCCTCAAGGACCCCAAGAGGCCCAGCGGCTCCTTCATCTTCCTGGGTCCCTCCGGGGTGGGGAAAACGGAGCTGGCCCGCGCACTGGCCGAGTTCCTCTTCGGCGACGAGTCGGCCCTCATCCAGATCGACATGTCCGAGTACATGGAGAAACACGCCGTGTCCCGCCTGGTGGGTTCCCCGCCCGGTTACGTGGGCTACGAGGAGGGAGGGCAGCTGACGGAGGCCGTACGCCGCAAGCCCTTCAGCGTGGTTCTCCTGGACGAGATAGAGAAGGCCCATCCCGACGCCTTCAACATGCTCCTCCAGATCCTGGAGGACGGGCGGCTGACCGACTCCCAGGGGCACAAGGTGGACTTCCGCAACACCATCGTCATCATGACCTCCAACCTGGGGGCCAGGGACATTAGCAAGGGCACACCCCTGGGCTTCACGGCCAAGAAGGAGGGAGGGCTGGACTACGAGAAGATGAAGGAGCGGGTGCTCTCGGAGCTGAAGAGGACCTTCCGCCCCGAGTTGCTCAACCGCATCGACGACGTGATAGTCTTCCACGAGCTCTCCCACGAGCAGATCAAGCAGATCGTGGATCTGCTCATGAAGCGGGTCAAGGACCAGCTGGCGGAACAGGACATGGAGCTCATCCTCTCCGAGGACGCCAAGGAAGTCCTGGTCAAGGAGGGTTACGACCCCGTGTACGGGGCCAGGCCCCTGCGCCGGGCCATCCAGAAACTCATCGAGGACCCGCTCTCGGAGAAGATACTGGCCAAGGAATTTCTGCCCGGCTCCACCATCCTGGTGGGCACGGACGGGGAGGGACGGATCACCTTCGAGAAGGTGCAGGCCCCGGAGAGCGGAGCGGACATAGTGCAGCTCACATGAGCTGGAGACGGCGGGGCCGGACCCCGCGCGCACCGTGCCTGTGCGGGCTCCGGCCCTTTACCTTGCCGCGATACGTGCGGGGAAGGTCGTGGCGGCCGCCGCCGGGAGCCGGGTTCAAAGCCGCGCCTTTATCTTCAGGCCACCGCGGGCCTCCGGAGCGTGGTCAGCCCAGCGCCAGGCACAGGATGAGGAGCAGCAGGAAAGCCACAGTTTCCACCGTTCCCGACCGGACGCCCTGGTGGGTGAAATGATAGAGGCCCAAGGCCAGGTAAACTGCGGATAAGAGGGCCAGCCAACCGCGCGCCGCCATGTGGGGGCGGCGCCAGGAGGGCGAGGATCTCCGGCGGCGGCTCTCCCAGGCCAGGTAGGTCATGAGCATAACCCAAAGAGAGACAGCCATCTCGGCCAGGCCGGACTTCCAGCCCTCGGTCGCCAGGTGGTAAGCGGCCACCCGCAGGTTGAGGAGTACGAAGGCGGAAAGGAGGGCGATGACCGCGGATCTCCTGCTCTGTTCGGCGGATCCCGTCTTCTTCCCCGTCCTCATGAACATCACCCGTTTCCTACTCCTTCCCCCGCGTCATGAACATCACCAGGGATATTACAACAGTTCGCGCTGCCGTCGCGCCGCTGCGCCTGCCTGAGCCCTCCGGAGCACGCCCCAGGGATCTCAACATACCCTTCATGTGCCTGCCGGTCGAGGCCGCTGCGGATCGAAGTCCGGCGTCGCCGCCTCTCGCGCCCCGTTGCCGGTGCCCGAGGCATCGCTCCCTCGTTCGGCAAGAGTGCGGGACCGGTGCTCCGGAGAGAGCGGTTCAGAGGGCCGTCCTACACCCTCTCGTGCGGCGGGCGGAGGGTGAGGACGTGGCCTGTGAGCCACAGCGCGGCATCGGCTGGGGGGACGGGTGACCACAATGCCGGAGCTCCGCCTCGCTGCACTGTCGGGTATAGGCCATGACGCCTGTTCGTTCCCGGATTTCCGCGGACTCCCCGGCTTGACACCGGTGGACCCTATAATGCGGGTAGCGGTGGCCGTGTCGGATACGCTGGAGGTCAAGGCTTCTGGTCCTTCTCACGGGAGGACGGTGCGGGGAGCGCCTGGGCGGAGTCTTGTGAGGGTCGTCGCGCGAGGGAGGTGGGCATGGGAGCCGAAAGGGCGTTTTACGTCTGCACGGAATGCGGGGAGAGCTCGGCGCAGTGGCTGGGTCGCTGCCCGGCCTGCGGGAACTTCGGGACCATGTCCAGGGAGAGCCGGGAACCTCCCGGCCGGCGTACCACGCTTGCAGTCTCCCGGCCGTTGCGCATGGTGGAGCTTGGCGGCGAGGCTCCCCGCCTGCAGGTGGGTATTCCGGAACTGGACAGGGTGCTCGGGGGCGGGGTGGTCCCCGGTTCCCTCGTGCTTCTGGGGGGCGAGCCCGGCATAGGCAAATCCACCCTGCTCCTACAGGCGGCGTATGCGCTGAGCGAGGGCGGGGCGAAGGTCCTCATGGTCAGCGGGGAGGAATCCGCCGCCCAGATCGCTTCCCGCGCCCGGCGCATCGGCTGCCTCCATCCCGACCTCTACCTCCTGTGCGAGACGGACCTGGAAAGGGTTGAAGAGGCCGCCCGGGAGCTTGAGCCCCGGGTGATGATCGTGGATTCCCTGCAGACGGTGCGCTGCCCGGAGATGGATTCCGCCCCGGGTGGGGTGAACCAGATGCGGGAATGCGTCCTCCGTTTTCAGGGGCTGGCCAAGGACAGCGGGTCGGCGGTCTTTCTGGTGGGACACGTCACCAAGGAAGGCCTCCTCGCCGGGCCCCGCCTGGTGGAACACATGGTGGACTGCGTGCTCTACTTCGAGGGGGAGCGCTTCGATTCCCTGCGCGTCCTGCGCGCGGTGAAGAACCGCTTCGGTTCCGTGAGCGAGGTGGGCATCTTCGAGATGACCGACGGCGGGCTCCGGGAAGTGGAGGACCCCTCGCGCCATTTTCTGGACCGGCGCCCCCAGCCGGTTTCCGGGACGGCGACCGCGGTGGTCATGGAGGGCCGGCGCCCCCTGGTGGTCGAGGTGCAGGCCCTTGTGGTCCCCTCCAGGCTCCCCGCCCCCAAGAGGGTGTCCACGGGCATCGACCACCGGCGCTTGGCCATAGACGTCGCGGTACTGGAGAGGAAGGGGAGGATAAAGCTGGACGACAGGGACGTCTACGTGGGCATATCCGGCGGACTGCATATCCTGGAGCCCGCGCTCGACCTGGCCGTCTGCGCCGCGGTGGCTTCCTCCCGGCGGGACAGGGCCCTGCCGCCGGGGACGGTTCTGGTGGGAGAGGTGAGCCTGACGGGCGAGGTCCGACCCGTCTCCAGGATGGAGGAGAGATTGAGGGAGGCTTCACGTCTTGGATTCTCCACCGCGGTCCTTTCCGCCAGGTCACGGGCGCGGACAAGCCGCCTGGACATGGATATCCTCGAGGTGGACGACGTGAAAGGGGCCTTGGCCCGCTTGGGGATATACGCGGCGGACCGTTGAGCCGGTGCCGCTCTCCGCCTTGCGGCCAGGGACGGGTGCCAATTTTTCACCATTCCTGCGGTGTGATATAAAGATTTTGGTAAATCCGGCGGCATGAAGCCTCTTTCGAAGAGGAGAACATGGAAGGTTACAGGAAGGACCGAGATTTCCTCCATCTGCTGCGCTTGATCGCCCCGGGCACCGAGCTCCGGGAGGCGCTGGGGCGCATCATCGCCTCCCACCTCGGGGCACTCGTCGTGGTGGGAGACGACGAGAAGGTCATGCAGGTGGTCAACGGCGGGGTGCGCATCGACTGCGAGTTCAGCGCTGCCAGTTTATACCAAGTAGCCAAGATGGACGGGGCGGTCATCCTGGACGAGGACCTGAGCCGCATCCGTTTCGCCAATGTCCATCTCGTTCCCGACCCCTCCATTCCCACCTCGGAGAGCGGGACCCGCCACCGCACGGCGGAGAGGGTGGCAAGGCAGACGGACAAGCTGGTCATCGCGGTCTCCGAGCGTATGGAAAGAGTTACCATGTACAAGGGCGAGTGGAGCCACGTGGTGCTTCCCGTGCGCGTACTCATCAGCAAGGCCAATCAGGCGCTGCAGACCCTGGAGAAATACAAGTCGCGCCTGGACCAGGTCTCCGCCACGCTGGGCGCCCTGGAGTTCGAGGACCTGGTGAGCCTGCAGGACGTGGTGAGCGTGCTCCAGAGGGCGGAGATGATGCAGAGGATAGCCGAGGAGATACGCGTCTATCTTGCCGAGCTGGGGCGGGAGGGACGGTTGATAGAGCTCCAGCTCGAGGAGCTCATGACCGGGGTGGAGAGGGAGAAGAGGAACGTCATCCGCGACTACCGCCCGGAGGGCGGGAAGACTGCGGAAGCCGTGGAGCGCAGCCTGGGCCTGTTGAGCGAGGAGGAACTCCTGCACCTGACCAGCGTGGCGCAGGCGCTGGGATATTCCGGCGTGCACGACGAGCTGGACCTGCAGCTCAGGCCTCGCGGTTACCGCCTCCTGGAGAGGATACCACGCCTGCCCAGTTCGGTGGTGGAGAGGCTGGTGAAGAACTTCGGGGACCTGCAGAGCATAATGCAGGCCTCCGAGAAGATGCTGGAGGGAGTGGAAGGAGTGGGGAGGGCGCGCGCCCACGCCGTGAAGGACGGTTTGCGTCGCATCGCCGAGGCCTCCCTGGTGGAGCGATACGCCTGACGTTGGCCTGAAAGTGATTCCTGAAGCCCATTTCCCTATTATGGTAATATTTAACAATTAGCTCCGTTTGACACCTGCAAAAGCGCGCCCCTATAATTGTTTAGGTGATAAGAGCGGAGGTCGTCAGATGCGGGAAGCCGATTGCGCCGAGTTTCAGAAGACGGTATCCGAGCACCTGGTACGCAATCGAAGCATCCTTGACGTCATGACCAAGCTTCAGGACGCGGCCACCAGGGTGAACCGGGCGTTGGCCAAGACGGTCACCTCCTGCGGTTGCCTTCGTGTGGAAGCCAGCAAGCAGGAACTGCCCGCAGATGTAAGTTTTTCCCATGTGGCCGACTACGTGAAGAGCCACATAGAGGGAAAGCTCTGCCCCAACTGCACGGACGTCATCGAGACCGAGCTGGGGAACGCGCTTTTTTACCTGGCGGCCATCTGTTGCCTATTGGATCTGGATTTCAAGAACGTTCTGGAAAGGGAGAACGACCGAATAAGGACCCTGGGAGTCTACAGCCTCACCTGAGTGCGGCGACCGGCCGCGAGGCCGATTTCCGGGTGCAACGGCAGAAGATGCAGCGCATGAGGTACCTGACCGTAACGTCGTGAGTCCAGACCCCAAGAGAGCCACCCCGTTTCCACGAGGTCACCAAGGCATGGAAAGGGCTGGGCCACTCGGTATGTCTGGAGAGGTGAGAGGAATGTTCAAGGTAGGAGACGTGGTCGTTTATCCCCAGCACGGAGCGGGCGTCATCGAAGAGGTTACCGAGACCCTGGTGGAGGGGGAGAAAAGGACCTATTTTGTACTCCGCATGTGCCAGGGCAACCTCAAGGTTATGGTGCCTGCGGACAACACCGAGGAAGTGGGCCTCCGGAAGGTCATAAGCAGGGATGAAGTGAACAAGGTGTTCGAGGTCCTGAGTGCGGAATGCACTCCCATGCCCAGCAACTGGAATCACCGCTACAAGAAGAACCGGGACAAGCTGCGCAGCGGCGATATCTTCCAGGTGGCCGAAGTGGTCCGCAACCTCACGGTCAGGGATATGGAAAAGGGGCTTTCCTCCGGTGAGAAGCGAATGCTCAATCAGGCCCGCGAGATACTGGCCAGCGAGCTCATGTACGCGGTGGAGGTCGAGGTCGACGAAGCCCTGCGCATGATAGAGGAGGTCTTCACCTCGCCTTCCTGAGGGAGCGGCGGGGTGTTATCATTTAATACGCCCTCATCCGGTTTTTCATCATCGATCTTCTTACCCGGTGAGGGAGGGGGAGGCGTCGACTTAAAGACGAGGAAAGGAGGGTTGCCTCACCCCGGAGGGGAGAACTGGGTTCATGGTAGTCCTGATCGTCCGATTGATATTCATGGTCATCGGAGGGATCGGGGGCTACGAGCTCGGGGAGCTGATGGAGCGGTCCTACCTGCAGAACCTGGACCCCACCTATTCTATCATCGGCTTTATCGTATCCATAATCGTCTGCGTGGGGCTTGGCTTCGTGTTGGGAGGGGCCGCCGGAAGGTACACCGCCAAACTGCTCAACCGCTTCGAGGTGGCCATACAGGACATTCCGGGCACCGACCTTCTTATGGGCGCGGTGGGCATCATTGCCGGCTTCCTGATCGCCTTTCTGCCCTCGATGATCCTCTTTCGTTCCTACCCCGGATGGCTTTTCGCGGTCGTCCTCTATGCGGTCTGCGGGGTCATAGGCTATATAGTGGCCGTCCAGAAGAAGGACGACCTGATCGCGCTGTTCCGCCCCTCCCGCCATGCCCTAGCCGCGGAGGAGGAGAGGAAGCCGGTGGCCGCCCGCATCCTGGACACCAGCGCCATCGTCGACGGCCGTATCGCGGACATCTGCCAGACGGGCTTTCTGGAAGGGCAGCTGGTGGTCCCCCGCTTCGTGCTCAACGAGCTGCAGGCGGTGGCCGACTCCGAGGATCCCTTGAAGAGGAACAGGGGGCGCAGGGGCCTGGAGGTGCTGAACGCCCTGCAGAGGCAGGAACGCGTGGAGGTGCGTATCGAGGAAGCGGATTTCCCCGAGCTCTCCGGCGTGGACGCCAAGCTGGTTGCCCTGGCCAAGGCGTTGAACCTCCCCATCATGACCACCGATTTCAATCTCAACAAGATCGCGGAACTCCAGGGTGTGCGGGTACTCAACGTCAACGAGCTGGCCAATTCCCTGAAGCCCGTTGTCCTTCCCGGGGAGACCCTCACCCTGACCCTCATAAGGGAGGGAAAGGAACCCGGACAGGGGGTGGGCTACCTGGACGACGGGACCATGGTGGTCGTGGAGGGCGGAAAGAGGCATATCGGCAAGGAGGTCCGGACCGTGGTCACCAGCACCTTGCAGACCGCGGCTGGGAGGATGATCTTCGCCTCCCTCAGCGACCGCGAGGGTTGACGGCCGGAGGTTCCGGAGGCGCACGGGATGAGGCTGGGCGGCCGAGGACTTGAAAAGCGGATGCCCTCGCTGGGATATGGGCCGATGCCGGCGAAAAGCAAGGGCCGGGCCGGCCCTCGGGAAGCGGACGAGACAAGGGTCGGCCGGAAAGACTCTGGGGATGCGGAGGGACACGGCGAGAGCTCCACGCCGCCCGGCGGGGGCGAGAAAGGGGAAGCGGGCGGGATGGCGCGGAAGGAGGCTTGACCGGAAGTGAAGGCCGGTGCTGTGGTGGCCGGAGCGGGAAGGGGAGAGAGGGTGGGACTGCCGGAGGGTAAGCAGTTCCACAAGCTGGCCGGCATTCCCGTTCTGGCGCGCTCCCTGCTCAACCTGGAGGCGGTGGACGAGATAGAGGAGATCGTCCTCGTGGTCAACGCCGATGAGATACGGCGCGCGGAGGAGGAGATCGTCTCCGCTTACGGGTTGCGCAAGGTGAGCATGGTGGTGGCGGGCGGGGAATACCGCCAGGAGTCGGTCTTCAATGCCCTGCGCTCCATGTCCGGTTCCGTGGACTACATCGTGATCCACGACGGCGCCCGGCCCCTGGCCACCCCGGAACTCTTCCGCAGGACCCTGAAGGCGCTGCGCGACGCGGAGTGCGAGGGGGTCATTACCGCCGTTCCTGTGGTGGACACGGTCAAGGAGGTGGAAGGGGGGTGGGTGTTGAGGACACCCGAGCGGAGGCGCCTCTGGGCGGTGCAGACCCCGCAGTGCTTCAGGGCCCAGGCCCTGCTTGACGCCCACGAGCGGGCCTTCCGCGAGGGGGTATGGGCCACCGACGACGCCGCCCTCCTGGAGAGATACCGCTACCGGGTCCGCGTGGTGGAGGGGGAGATAACCAACATAAAGATCACCTATCCCACGGACATGCTCATCGCCGAGGCGCTGCTGGAGAAGGGAGGCCTGCAAGTTGTCGTGCCGGGTGGGTCTGGGGTTTGACGCCCATCCCTTCGTGGAGGGAAGGAGGCTGGTCCTCGGAGGGGTGGAGATCCCCCATGAACGGGGACTGGCCGGACATTCCGACGCCGACGTGCTAGTGCACGCCCTCATGGACGCCTTGCTGGGAGCCTGCGGAGAGAGGGACATAGGGGTGAGGTTCCCGGACACCGACCCCACCTTTCGAGGCATCTCCAGCATGGTGCTCCTGGAGGAGGTCATGGGCGTGGTCCTGGAACGCGGGTTCCGGGTGTTGAACGTGGATTGCGTGGTAGCGGCCCAGGAGCCCCGCATCTCTCCCTACGTGGAGGAGATGAGAAAACGCCTGGCCTTCATCCTCCGTGTTCCGGAGAGCAGGGTGGGAATCAAGGCCACCACCACGGAAGGCATGGGTTTCACCGGCCGTGGGGAGGGGATCGCCGCCATGGCCGTGGCCCTGGTGGAGGAGAGAACCGAGCCCTGAGGCGCGGTCGAAGGGCTTGGAGCCCATGCGGGCAAGCCGTCTGTGGCGTAGGGGTTCCACTGGGTCTACCCATGGAGTTTGGCCTTTCCGGTAGGGGGGGCGGCGAAGAGGGCCGAGCGGGCCGGTGAAGGGGCACGGTGTCCGCGGCCCGCAGTTTTTAGGGGATGGAAACGCAGTGCATGCGTCGGCGCGAGAGCGCTTCCCTCGGGCGTGAGCCGTGAGCTCAGAGGCCCAGCCGGTCGGATATATCCTGCATGGCCTCCAGGGCCAGGGCCAGGAACCTGTCCAGATCGAATCCCGCCCTTTCGCACTCCATGATCACCTCACGGCGGGCCCCCCGGGCGAAGGCCTTCTCTTTCATCCGCTTGCGCAGGGAACCGACCTTCACCCCGGCCAGCTTCTTCTCCGGGAGGACCAGGGCGGCGGCGACGATGAGGCCGGTGACCGTCTCCGCCGCGGCCAGGGCGTGCTGGAGGACGGTCTCGCGCTCTCCGAGCCCCAACCCCTCGGCGTTATGCATGCGCACCGCCTGCACCATTTCCGGGGGAGCGCCACTCCCGGCCAGCAACCTCGCCGCCTCCTCGCCGTGCGTGCTCATATCATTGCCACATATTTCCAGGTCTATGTCGTGCAAGAGGCCCGCCAGCCCCCAGAGTTCCTCGTCCTCCCCCAGTTCGCGCGCCAGCCGGCGCATGACCGCTTCCGTGGCGTAGCAGTGCTTGCGCAGGTTCTCCGAACTCAGGTTGGCGTGAAGCAGGTCGAGCGCCTCTTCCCTCTGCATCGTCCCTCCTCTCCCTTCAAGGGGCCCGTTTCCGCCCCTCCTCCCGCCTCCACGGCTGCTTGTGGAGCGGCGGTCTCCACCGGCCGGTCCGGGGCCGCGACCTATACAAAAGGCATGCTGGTGGCCTATAAAAAGATACCGCAAGTCCAAGGATTTTCCAGCACCTACTGCCTTCTCCGCTCCGGTAGGAGGGAGGAGCACGATTTGGTGCGGCAAGAACGATCCCCTGCTGCGGGTGAACATGCTTGTTTTGACGGGATGAGGGGGAATAGTCTTTCGGTCTTTGATCAGGTCCCGAAGGGGCTGCCGGGGCGAAGTGCTTCTTTGAATCCTTAAGGCCGCTCCCGTGCGGGCGGCGGGCAAGTGGACCACCCCGGATCGGGCTTCCGGCGAGGGGTGGATGCGGCCGCGGTGCTTTTTGGCCCGCCCTCCCGCCGGACGTTCCTGTGGATCACGCCCGCGGGGAGACGAGGGCGAGAGGATCCGCTCGATATCCCGATCTGTCGTGCTCGAAACTTCCGCTGGCCTCCGAGCCATGGGTGCGGTACCGTCTCGGCAGGCGCTTTTGGGGTTGAAAGACGAGAACAACCCTTTGATCCTGGCAGAACAAGCAAAAGCGGTGGGACGGTTGACAATGGAAAAACATCGGGCTATAAAAATTACAATTGAGTGAGCACTCACTCACTAAATTGTCTTCGGAGGCTGGTCGGCGGGTGCGGGTCATAAGGAACTAGACGGGCTTTTCCGTCAACGTAAAGAGAAGGCCGGCGGGCGATGGGAAGCGATGGCACGAAACGGCGCGTGAAGGGCTGGGAACGGCCGAAGGCCGGAAAGGGCCGGGTCGAAGGTGCCGGAGGTCGAGAGGGCCTGCAGGGGGCGCGGGGCAAGGACGACCGCCGCACCCGCATTATCCTCTCCTGCATAGACGTCTTCTCGCGCACCAATTACGAGAGGGCGACGACGGCGGTGCTGGCCCGGGAGGCGGGGGTGGCGGAGGGCACCATCTACAAGTATTTTTCCAGCAAGAAGGAGCTCTTTCTGGCCTGCTGCCGTTACATCGAAGAGCAGCTCCTGCAGCGTTACCGGGCCATTTACCGGGACTACCGCGAGCAGCCGCTGGAGTCGCTGAAGCGCGTGGGGCAGAGCTATCTTGACTTCATCCGTGAAAACCCCACCATGCGCAAGTTCCTGGCCTTCGTCCTCAACAACAGCTACGACGAGGATTTCATGAGGGAGCTTGAGGAGTTCTTCACCATCAACCGCCTGGCTGTGGAGGAGGTCATCCGGGAGGCGCAGAGGAAGGGGGAGCTCAAGCCCAGCATCGATCCCAAGATCGCGGCCTGGTTTTTCGTAGGAGGATATTTCACCCTCATCCTCATGGCCGAGATGGACGAGGAGGCGGTAAACGACCCCCATTTCATGGACAAGTACATGGCCCCCCTGTTCTCCTGACGCTTACCTCGGGCGGCAGGTGGCGCGGGAGGACTGGAGCGGGGAATCGGAACGGTCGGGGAAAGAGACGGCGAACGGCTTCCGGGCAGCGGAAGAGTTCACGGGACGTGTGAGCAGATATGAGTCGTCTTCGGGGCAGCAGAAAGGGGTGATGGCATGACTCCCGAGGAGAGGCGGATGTACCTGCGCCGGGTCTGGCTGCTTTGGCGCCTGGCCCGCTCCCTGGCGCTGTTCCTGGCCGACGAATACCGGCGCGGAACGCTCAAGGAGAACCTGCGCAGCATGCGGGAGGCGAAGGGGCTGACCCTGGCCCGGGACATGTCCCACGCCGAGCTCCTGGAGGAGAAGGCGGAGAGGTACGGAGACCGTCCCTTTCTCCGTTTCCAGGACCGCGTGTTCACTTACCGGGAGATGAACCTCAACGCCAACCGGGTTGCCAATTTCCTCCATAGTTTGGGTGGCGGTCCCGGCATGGGTTTGGCCATCGTCATGAAGAACTCGCCCCGCTGGCTGGACGTCTTCTTTGGGCTGGAGAAGCTGGGCATGTATGCCGTCCCGGTGAACGTGGCCCTGCGCGGCGACCAGCTGGCCTACGTGCTGGACAACTCCGACGCCTCCATGGTGGTCGTCGACCACGACCTGCTCCCCTATTTCCAGGCCGTGGCGGACCGCGTGGAGAAGGTGAGGAAGGTGGTCGTCAACCTTGAGGGAGCCCCGGAAGATTTCCGGTTGCCCGAGGGGATGGAGGACCTAGATGCCGCCTACGGGCCGGGCTCCGACCCCTCGCAGCCCGCGGTGTCCTATAACCCCGAGGACCTCTGCGTGATCATGTACACCTCGGGGACCACGGGGCTCCCCAAGGGAGTGGTCTACCGCTACAACAACAGCAACGTCAAGGCCATATCCGTGATCGGGCGCCTGCTGACCGGAAGAAAGGACGTGGCCTATACCTGCTACCCCCTCTTCCACGCCAACGCCCTCTTCCTCACCGTGATCCCCTCCATGCACTGCGGGGCCCAAGTGGCCCTGGGGGTGAGGTTCAGCGCCAGCCGGTTCTGGGACGAGATCCGCCGCCACGGGGCCACCACCTTCAACGGCCTGGGGGCGGTGATGCCCATCCTCATGAAGCAACCCCCCAAACCGTCGGATCGGGACCATCGGGTGCGCTTCATACTCTCCGCGGGTTGTCCGGCGGATATGTGGGAGGACTTCGAGAGGCGCTTCGGGGTGAGGATCTTCGAGGGCTACGGGGCGGTGGACGGGGGCGGCGTCCTGATAACCAACTTCGGGACCGCACCCGTGGGGTCCATGGGAAAACCGCTCAACGCCAGGTGCCGCATCATCGACGACCGGGGGAATGACGTCCCTCCCGGTACCCCCGGTGAGCTCATCTGCTGGGTGGGAGAGCGGAAGGGCTCCGTCGAGTACTACAAGAACCCGGAAGCCACCAGCGACAAGGTGAGAGACGGGTGGCTGTACACCGGAGACCTGGTTTACGCGGACGAAAAGGGTTACATCTACTTCCTGGGGCGCAACACGGAATCCATGCGCGTCAAGGGGGAGAACGTCTCCGCCTACGAGGTGGAGCAGGCTATCCTCAAGCATCCTGACGTCCTGGAATGCGCCGTCTACGCCGTGCCCTCCGAGCTTGCCGAGGACGAGATCATGGCCACCGTGGTGCCCGTGGAGGGGAAGGCCCTGGACCCCTCCTCCATGCCCGCCTTCCTCTCCGACAAGTTGGCTAAATTTGCCATCCCACGCTACTGGCGAGTGGTGGAAGAACTGCCCAAGACGGAGACCCACAGGGTCATCAAGAAGGAGCTGGAGAGGATGGGCGTGACCCCGGACACCTACGACGCCAGGGCGGGCGAGAGGTGACAGGGATGGCGGCAATCGCCCGCCGCTCCGCGATGAGGAACGAGGAGGCATGATGGGAAACGACGTCTACATCCTGGGCGTGGGCATGATCCGTTTCGGCAAGTACGCCGAGAAGAGCGTGAAACAGCTCACCGCCGAGGCCCTGCAGGCCCTCTTCGAGGACTTCCCTGTAGAAAAGAGGGACATCCAGGCGGCCTGGTTCTCCAACTCCGGTTGGGGCATGAACACGGGGCAGCACTGCATCCGGGGCCAGGTGGCCCTGGCCCCTCTGGGCATCCAGGGTATCCCTATCGTCAACGTGGAGAACGCCTGCGCCGGAGGTTCCACCGCCTTGCGCGAGGCCTGGCTGAGCGTTAAGGCGGAGCAGTTCGACCTGGTGCTGGCGATAGGGGTGGAGAAGACGTGGTTCCCGGAGGACAAGGCCAAGATGTTCGAGGGGTTCCTCTCGGGCATGGACGTGGAGTTCGCCCGCAAGGTCATCGAGGCCTTCCAGGCCGATGCCGCGCGCAGGGCCAGGGAAGCCGGTGCGGAGGGCAAGGAGAAGAAGGGCGGCCATTCCGGCTTCATGGACGTCTATGCCATGGGGGCACGCGCCCACATGCAGAGGTACGGGACCACCCAGAGGCAGCTGGCGACAATCGCCGCCAAGAACCACCACCACGGCTCCCTCAATCCCCTGGCCCAGTATCAGAGGGACATGAGCGTGGAGGAGGTCCTGGAGGACGCGCTGGTGGCCTATCCCCTCACCCGCTCCATGTGCGCTCCCATAGGTGACGGGGCGGCGGCGGCCCTCCTCGGGTCCGAGAGGGCCCTGAGGAAATACCCGCATGCGCGGCCGGTGCGTGTCCTGGCCTCCGTCCTGGCCTCGGGCTCCCTTCCCGGCTCGGGCTTGGAATCCATAGGCCGCCGGCTGAGCAGGGAGGCCTACGAGAAGGCCGGGTTGGGCCCGGAGGACATCGACGTCGCCGAGGTACACGACGCCACCGCCTTCGGAGAGCTCATGCAGTACGAGGAACTGGGCTTCTGTCCCGAGGGGGAGGGCGGGCCCTTCGCCGAGAGCGGCGCCACCAGGATCGGCGGGAGACTCCCGGTGAACACCAGCGGGGGGCTGGAGTGCCGGGGCCACCCCATCGGAGCGTCGGGGATAGCCCAGGTGCACGAGCTGGTGACCCAGCTTCGCGGGGAGGCGGGTCCCCGCCAGGTGGAGGGGGCGCGCATCGCCCTGGCGGAGAACGGCGGCGGCTTCATCGGGATGGGTGAGGCAGCCATGTGCATCCATATTCTGGAAAGGGTTTGACGGAGGATCTCCCCGGTTCGTTTGGAAGGCGGGGACAGGGAGCGAGGCTCCTTTCCCCGGTGGGAATACGGTAATAACCGGCAAGATACAGCGAAAGCACGGTCGGTTTGGGGATGTAGCCGTCGTTTCCGACGACGAAAGGGGTGATGGCTGTGCTCGAGTTGAGCGAAGAACTGAGGCTCCTGGACGGTATGGCCAGGGACTTCGCCCTCAACGAGCTCGTGGAGGGGAGGGAGGAACGTGACCACTATCCCTTCGCTCCCCCCTCCGAGGACCTTCTGGCCAAGGCAAGGGAGGTGGGATTCTTTACCATCTTCCTCCCCGAGAAGATGGGTGGCGCGGCGGAGCCGGTACAGGCCCTGTGCCTGGTGCTGGAGGAGGTCTGCCGCGAGGATGCCAGCCTGGGAGGAGCGATATTCACCGTGGCCCTGGCCCAGGAGCTGCTGCGTCAGGCGGGTTCGGAGAAGGCCTTGATGAGAGCCTTTGCGCAAGCGGCTTCTCTCCGCGAGGCCTTGCCGGCTTTTCCCTCCTTTCACAACCCGGGCGACACGGCCCCTCTCCTTGTCGCCGAGAGGGGCGGTAGGGGATACCGGCTCACCGGGAGCGTGGAGTATGTGGTGCTGGGGAACGTGGCCGGAAAGGCGCTCCTTCCCGCCGCCTCCGCCGCTGGCGGATGGTCGCTCTTCACGGTGGACCTGGAGGGGGAAGGGGTTCGGGTGAGCGAGCCCGTCCTCAGCCTCGGCCTGCACGCCTGCCCGGCCGTGGACCTGCGCCTGGAAGGCGTGCCCGGAACGCTGGTGGGAGAGGAGGGGAAGGGGCAACTCTATTTCGAGGCCGCGGCGGACCGCTTGAGCGCCGCCTCCGCCGCCTGCTCCTGCGGGGTGATGAAGGGGTCCTTCGATGCTGCCCTGGAATACGCGCGCCAGAGGATGCAGGGGGGAAGGGAGATAGTCAACTGGTCCGAGGTGCGCATGATCCTCTCCTCCATGGCCGTGCGCGCCAAGGCGGCGGAGATGCTGGTGCGACGGGCGGCTGCGGCGGTGGATGGAGGTGAGCCGGGATGGGAGCTGGCCTCCCGGGCCGCCGCCCTCCTGGTCCAGGAAATGGCCGTGGAGGTGACCTGCGACGGTATCCAGATCCTGGGAGGGAACGGATACATGCAGGATTACGGGCAGGAGAAACGTTTCCGCGACGCCCAACAACTGCAGGCCCTGCTGGGCATGGTCCCCATGCGCAGGCTCCGCTATATCCGCCGCGTGGTGGACGGGGAATCCCCGTGGTCTTGAAGGGGGTGAGCGGGATGTCGAAGAAGGGCGAGTCCTCGCAACTGCTCCAGGAGTTCCCGGACTTCACGGACACCATGCACAGCCTGGTGGCCATGGAGAGGATTCCCGCGGGGGTGGTGGAGGAATGCCGCGAAGCGGTGGCGATGGCGCGGCGCTTCAACCGCACCGTGGCCCGCAGCTACGCTCTGGAGCTGGACCGCAGGATGCAGGAAGACCCCACCTTCCTCCCTTGGGAGCTGGTGGAGGAGGCCAACCGCTGGGGTTTCTTCACCATGTGGATTCCCAAGCTCTTCGGCGGGAAGGGATGGAGCCTGAGCAGCATATCCCCCTTCGTGGAGGAGCTGGCCTCGGAATGCCTGGCCATCACCAATCTCATCGGGGTGCATTACTTCGGTTACTCCATCCTGGTGGCCACCTGGAACATACGACTCATAGACATGATCAGCCGCGAGGTGGTGGAGGGGGAGAGGGAGGGCCGGCCGTGCCTGGTCTCGGGGGCGGTCACCGAGCCGGAGGCCGGCACCGACGCCGAGGAGGTGGAGCTCCTGGCCCGGGCACGGGTCCGCTGCCATGCCCGCCGGGTGGAGGGAGGATACGTGGTCAACGGGCGAAAGATATTCATCTCCAACGGGCACCTCTCCACCTGGCACATCCTCATCGCCTGCGAGGACCTGGAGAGGCCGGACGAGACCATGATCGCCTTCGCCGTCAAGAACGGTATGCCGGGTTTCTTCTTCGGGCGCATGGAGAAGAAGATGGGCCAGAAGGGCTGTCCGGCCAGTGAACTGGTCTTCGAGGACTGCTTTATCCCCGACGAGAACCTGCTGGTGGCCGCCTCCCAGCTCACGGGGATGAAGCGCGGGGCGCGGGAATTGGGCATGCAGCTCATCGACTTCGTGGTCTCCGCCACCCGCCCCGGGGTGGGAGCCATGGGGGCGGGGGTGGCGCGTGGGGCCTTCGAGCTCGCCCTGCGCTTCGCCCGGGAGACGGAGGTGGCCGGAAAACCCCTCATCAACCACGAATGGGCGCAGTGCCTGCTGGCGGAGATGTACAAGAACGCCGCGCTGGCCCGGCTCTCCTACATGGAGGCGAACTACTCCAACAGCATGTACGGCATGGCCAAGCTGCTCAGCTTCAAACCCCTCTACTACTACAACCGCCTGATACCCACCTCCATGTTCGACCGGTGGATGCCGGCGGCCAACAGCAGGCAAGCCACCACCGCCGTCTTCCGCAAGCTGGTCATGGACGGCCAGAGCGACGCGGAGGCCAGGCGGGCCTCGGGATGGGCATCCCTGGCCAAGGTGGCGGGCACCGACCTGGGGGTGAGGAACTGCCAGCTGGCCCTGGAACTCATGGGCCAGGCGGGGCTGCGCCACGACCGGCGAGCGGAGAAATGTCTGCGCGACGCCAAGCTCCTGCAGATATATGAGGGGACCAACCAGCTCAACAGGCTGAACGTCTTCAAGTGCCTTGTGGCTCCCGCGGCCCCGGAGGCCAGGGCTTTCGAGGACTGAGGAGGTCGAAGACGGACCGCCCGAGGGAGGATAACCGCCCTCACGGGTGGACGGGGATACGGGGGCGGGAAACGGTACGGCATGGGCCGGGCCCCGACTCCGGGATCCCGGCCATCCGCGGAGCGGGGCTTGAGGCCGAGAAGCCGCCTTTTTAGGCGAACTATCGGGGGAAACGTCGCGGTCGCGTCCGGACTCGAGAGTGGGATCTTAGGAGTGGCTCATGATGGAAAAGGCAACCGAGGAGAAGCGCCGCAGGGACGTCTCGTTCGGCGAGATGTACACCTGGCACGAGGGCATGGAATGGAACCCCGTGGAGAGGGTCATCCTGGAGCGGCGCAGCGTGCGCAGGTACAAGGAGGAGCAGGTCCCGGAGAAGCTGGTGCGCCGGGTGCTGGAGGCCGGCCGCTTCGCGCCCTCCGCGGGCAACTCCCAGCCCTGGAAGTTCATCGTCATCCGGGACCCGGGGATGCTGGAGGAGATGGAAAAATATGTTAGATTGCGCTGCCGGCTCCTGAAGTTCCTGCTGGACTGGGAGAGCAGCCCCCTGGGGAGGCTCTCCTGGTTCCTGTCGCAGGTATACATACGCCTCATGCCCAACGAGCTGCACCCCATACCCTTCGGGGCCATCCGGCTCATCGCCGACGGGAAGCTGAGGCTCTTTCACGGCGCCCCCACGGTCATCCTCGTCCTCATGGACCGGCGGGGGGTCTCCAAGCCCCAGGTGGACGTGGGCATCTGCGGGCAGAATATGGTCCTGGCGGCCCATTCCCTGGGCCTGGGCACCTGCTGGGTGGGCTTCGTGGAGCTCTTCAAGTTCGGCACCAAGTGGAAGAGGAAGCTGGGTATAAAGTGGCCGTACAGGCTGATGGAGGGAATAGCCCTCGGTTACCCCGTGGGAGAGCCCGACGGCATGGTGGCCCGTGAGCTGCACGAGATCGACTGGTGGGAGGACGGAAGGAAGAGAGCCGTCTTTTAAGGAGGTAAGGCAATGGGTTACCTCACGTTCAGGGAGAGGATGACCATCCCCACCTACAACGACCCGGAAGCCTGCCGGGTGGGGAAGGTGGTCATAGACCACGAGAAGTGCAACGGGTGCGGTAACTGCGCCCTCATCTGCCCCGGGGCATGCCTTTACGTGGCCGGGATCGGGAAGGACCGCAAGGCCTACATGATCGAAAGGATGGTCCCCGACTGCATGTCCTGCAACGACTGCGCCGCCATCTGCAGGCGAGGGGCTATCAAGGCCGCGCATGGATACGACTTCGGCGGCTTCTACAAGGTGCTCCACCGCGCGGAGATGGTCCCACCAAGGAACTTCTAAGGGGTCAGGTCTTGAATTGTGATACCCTGTGGGGTATTGGGGAGATCGGCACATCTCAAGGGCCGCCATTCCTCCCCCCACAATTCGGTGAAAAATGGGATGCGCATTTTCAGGAGCCACACCGAGGCTTGTGTCAGGCGCGAAGGCGGTCGGCGGTCCGTGACAGACCGGGATAGAAGGGAAGGGGGCGCAGATGTACAAGCTCGACGGAAAGAGGGTGGTGATCACCGGGGCGGGGTCCGGGCTGGGCAGGGCGTTGTCCCTGGCCCTGGCCTCCAGGGGGTGCCGCATAGGCGCCGCGGACATCGACGAGGGGAGAGCGCGGGAGACCCTAGAATTGGTGCGGGCGCGGGGCGGCGAAGGCGAGGCATACCGGGTGGACGTGGGAAGGCCGGAGGAGGTGGAGGCCATGGCCGAGCACTTCTTCCGCTCCTGGGGAGGCGTGGACGTGCTGGTGAACAACGCCGGGGTGGTGTCCACCGGCTTCGTGGGGGACATCCCCCTCGAGGACTGGGAATGGGTCTTCAGGGTCAACTTCTGGGGGGTACTCTACGGATGCCATTATTTCATCCCCCGCATGAAGGCCCAGGGCGGCGGATACATCGTCAACGTGGCCTCGGCGGCGGGACTCCTCACCCTCCTGGAGATGGCCCCCTACAACGCCACCAAGGCGGCGGTCGTCGCCCTTTCGGAGACCCTGCGCAGTGAGCTGGCTCCTTTCGGCATCGAGGTGACCGCGGTTTGCCCCATGTTCTTCAACACCCGCCTCCTGGAGAGCATGCGTTATACCGACGCCTTCGAGAAGGAGTTCGCCGAGACCACATTCCGCTTCGCCCGCATGAGTGCCGAACAGGTGGCGGAGGCCGTGGTGAGAGCCGTGGAGCGCGGGCGCCTCTACGTCGTGCCTCAGTTCTCGGGGCGTTTCTTCTGGGCTCTGAAGCGCCTGCGGCCCGGGTTCTATCACGGGGCGCTGGCCTTCTTCAACCGGGACGACCTGGGGAGGCGTCTCCTTCTGTGGATGGCGCGCAAGGGGCTCGTTCAGTGACCCGCGAACTTCCCGTGCCGTCGACGGTAAAGCATTCTTTTGTCATGAGGCCGAGTCCCCTGAGCCGGAGCGCTTGCCGGAAGATTCATCCAGGCACAGCAGGAGATGCTCATGAGTGGGAGCGAGGGCCCTGCGCCCTCGTTTGCGGACGCGAGCTTACCGGACGGCGAGGATTCCGATCCACCTTCCCGGATGTGAGCGAAGGTGGTATCTCGAGAGGGTGAAAGAAGGCCCGGGCGATGACCGGAGCGAATCTGCCGCGCAGGAAAGGCATGGACTGGTTCCGGGGGAGGAGAGCTGTGGTCACCGGTGCCGCCTCGGGCCTGGGAAGGGGGATCGCGCTTGCCCTGGCCCGGGCGGGTTGCGACCTGGTGGCCGTGGACGTGGACGCGGAGGGTCTGGAGAGAGTGCGCGGGGAGGTCGGTGCCCTTGGTGCCGAATGCGTGACGGAGACCGTGGACGTCTCCGTGCGCTCTCGCATGGAAGAACTTGCCAACAAACTGAATTCCCTTCCTGGCGGGGTGGACATCCTGGTGAACAACGCCGGGGTGGCCGTTTCCGGTGAGCTGGACGTCATTCCCGTGGAGGACATCGAGTGGATAGTGGGCGTGAACCTGATGGGCGAGATCTACGGGTGCCGCTTCTTCCTCCCCCACATGATACGGCGCGGAGAGGGTCACATCGTGAACGTCGCCTCCGTTTCCGGGTTCGCCGCCCTGCCCCTCCACGTGGCTTACACGGTGACCAAATTCGGGGTCATGGGGCTCTCGGAGATGCTCTGGGCGGAGGCGCGCAACCACGGGGTGGGCGTGACCGTAGTCTGCCCGGGGGCCATAAGCACGGATATAGGTTTTCGGGGCCGCAATCACTACCGCACGGAGAAGCAGCGGGAGAACGAGGAGCGCTATGCGGCCATACTCCGGGAGAGGGGCATGGCCCCCGAGGTCGCCGGGAGGAAGATTGTGGAGGCGGTGGCGGAAGGGAAATTCCTCGTCCTCCTGGGGAGGGAAGCCTACCTCCTCTACTATCTCAAGCGTTTGGCCCCAATGTCCTGCCTCCGGGTGGCCTCTTTGGTGGGACGCCGCCTCCTGTGAGCCGCCGGACTCGCCGGAGCCGGCATCGGTTCGGGTGGCGGGGATCGTTCTCCTTGCGGGGAGGTACGGATCTCCTTTGATGGACATGGGAATTCCCCCTGTCGGTAAAATGGTTCGTCTCACAAGTGGGAACTTCGTCGGGAAGGGCACGGTATCTACCTCTCCTGGAAATCCTGGAAATTTCCGGTTTTTACACAAGCTGCCGACATCGGTATGGAGTCCGATGTCCTCATTCGAGAGATTTCTTTTCGTGGATCAAGGGAGGGCCGGCGGCGCCTGCCGATCAAGGTATCCGGCAGCGAGGTTGGACATGGCGGGAAGGCCCGTGTCAGACGGCCGGCGGCAACCTGCTTCCAGACGTACCGTAGGAGCTCATAGCTCCCTTTGATGACCTGGAAGCTGAACTAAGGCTCGTTGTCGTCGCCTCTCGCGCCAAGGCATTCTTATTCCTCTCTCTTCAGACAGGTCGACGGGGGTGGGCGAGTTCGGACGGAGCGCGTTTCGATCAACGTCATGGGGCGAATAATGGAGGATGAAGGCTATGTGATGATTGGGAAGGGGGCATGAGCCGGAAACCGGGATCCGTAAAAGACCCGGGAGGGACCGTGCGCAACCCGAAAGGACGGTGGAGACGGTCTCATGACGGATGAAGGTTTCATGACGCATGAAGAAGCGAGGAGGGTGGACATGTCGGAGATGGACTGGGAGACCACGGACCGGGTGCTAAAGGAGGAGAGGCTCTTTCACCCTCGTCCCGAGGAGGTTTTGGGTTCCAACGTCATGTCCTATGCCCGGGAGAAGGGGATTTCCGACCTGGAGGAGCTCTATGTCTGGGCGGCCGACAACTATGAGGAGTTCTGGGAGGACATGGCCTCCCACCTGCACTGGTTCCGGCCCTGGGACAAGGTGCTCAGCTGGGACTGCCCCGACGCCCGCTGGTTCGAGGGAGCGAGCTGCAACATCGTCTACAACTGTCTGGACCGCCACATGGAGACCCCGGTGCGCAACAAGGTGGCTTTCTACTGGGAGGGAGAGAACGGGGTGCGGCGGATCTATTCCTATTCCAGGCTATATGATGAGGTCAATCGCCTGGCAAGCGCCCTGGCGCGTATGGGGGTGAGGAAAGGAGACCACGTGGCCATATACCTCCCGCGCATCCCGGAGCAGGTGGTGGCCATGCTGGCCACGGCGCGCATCGGCGCGGTGCACACCCTCGTCTATTCCGGTTTGAGCGAGAAGGCCCTTGCGGAGAGGATGCAGGACGCGGAGGCCAGGCTGGTGATCACCGCCGACGGTTATTTCTACCGCGGGAGCGTGGTGGAGCTCAAGTCGGTGGTGGACAGGGCCATCCGCTACTGCCCGAGCGTGGAGAGGATTCTGGTGGTCAGGCGGACCGGTAACCGGGTGATGATGGTCACCGGGAGGGACGTATACCTGGACGAAGCTCTGGCCCTTGCCGAACGCTACCAGCCGTGCGCGGAGATGGAGGCCGAGGATCCGCTTTTCATCCTCTATACCTCGGGCACCACCGGGAAGCCCAAGGGCGTGGTCCACGTTCACGGGGGATACATGGTGGGAGTTTACGCCACCACAAAGCTGGTCCTCGATCTCAAGCCCGAGGACGTCTACTGGTGCACCGCGGACCCGGGCTGGATAACCGGCCATTCCTACGTGGTCTACGGGCCGCTGCTCAACGGTGTCACCCAGCTCATCTACGAGGGAGCCGTGGATTACCCCGACCCGGCGCGCCTCTACTACAACGTGGACGCCTACGGGGTGTCCGTTCTCTACACCGCGCCCACTGCGGTGAGGGCGCTGATGCATTTCGGGGAGGCCTGGCCGGCCAAGTTCTCCATGGAGAGGGTGCGCCTCCTGGGCTCAGTTGGGGAGCCCATCAACCCCGAGGCCTGGATCTGGTACCGGAAGGCCTTCGGAGACCGCTGCCCGATTATGGACACCTGGTGGCAAACGGAGACCGGGATGCACATGATCACTCCCCTGGTGCCCCTGCCGCTCAAACCCGGCTCCGCGGGTCGCCCTTTTCTGGGGCAGAGGGCAGAGGTGGTGGACGCGGAGGGAAATCCGGTGCCCCCGGGTAAGGGAGGGTACCTGGTGCTCCTCAACCCCTGGCCCGCCATGATGCGCGCCGTTCACGGTGACCGCGAGAAATACGAGAGCTACTGGAGCCGATTTCCGGGCAAGTATTTCGCGGGCGACGCGGCCAGTGTGGACGGGGACGGCTACTTCTGGATTCAGGGAAGGGTTGACGACGTGATAAAGAAGGCCGGCTACCGCCTGGGTTCCATGGAGATAGAGAGCGCCCTGGTATCCCATGAGGCGGTGTCCGAGGCGGCGGCAATCGGCCTTCCGGACGAGATCAAGGGTGAGCGCATCAAGGCCTTCGTGGTCCTCGCTCAGGGGGTGCAGGGCAGCGACTACCTGGCCGACCGGCTGCGCGACCACGTGCGCTCCACCATGGGGGTCATCGCCGTGCCCGACGAGATAGCCTTCGTGGACAGCCTTCCCAAGACGCGCAGCGGCAAGATCATGCGCCGTCTGCTCAAGGCCCGGGAGCTGGGCCAGGAGGTCGGCGACCTGTCCACCCTGGAGGAATGAGCCTTCCAAAGGACGGATGGCCCGAATCCCGCGGGCGTTAAAGGATAAGAAGCCGTTGACCTCCATGCCGGGGGTAACCGTTTCCGGGGCCTTACAAGGTCTCCCAGAACCCGTGCGAGGAATCCAGGGGCCATAGCGTAAAGCCGGGAATATGCGGGTCTGCGATCACGGGGCCTCCAGGCGCGGAACCCCTGCCCCCTCCACCGGGAGGACCCCTGCCCCCTCCCAGGAGATAATCTCCACGGCGACCGAGCGACGGGCCTTTTGCTTGATCCGTTAAGGAAAAACTTCTCGACGGCCGATTGACTTAACCAAACGGGGGCTTCATACTTGTCCGGTGGCTCCGGCTTCCCGGAGCCCTTGGGCGGGGGTGAGTCCCCGCCGTGTTTATGCGGGGAGGAGGCGCCGCCGGCAGGGGCTCGCCTCCGGGCGAGCGAGGAAGCCTGAGGAAGGCCGATGGAGCGCGGTTTGGAAGACGGGAAGAGGATCGCCAGAAATATAATTCTCATCATGGGAGGGGGGACCTTCCGGGCGATACTCATGCCCATCTTCACCGTGCTCGTGGCCCGCAGGCTGGGAACGGAGGGTTTCGGGGCCTATTCCTTCGCCCTCTCCCTGGCCTACATCCTGCTCATCATCGGTGAGCTGGGCCTGCCCAAGCTGGTGGTGAGGGAGCTGGCCGCCAACCGTGGCGAGGTGGCCCGCTACGTCGGGGACCTCACGGTCCTGAGGCTGATCACCGGCGTGGCCAGCGCGGGTATCATCTACGCCATCGTGGCCCTGACCGCCAGGTCCTCCGACACTCGCCTTCCCCTTTTCCTCATCGGGCTCAGCTTCGTGGTCTTCACCGGCCTGAGGCGTTTCTTCGATGCCGTCTTCCAGGCCTTCGAGGTCATGAAATACCAGGCCCTCTCCGACCTGGTGGACATCCTGCTGACCTTCGGCGTGGGTTCCGTCCTCCTCCTGCGGGGTTTCGGGTTGGTGGGCATCTCCTATGCCCTGATGGTGGGAGCGGTGGTCTCCATGGGGGTGGACTTCATCATCCTCACCCGGAAGATGGGAAAGCCCGTCTTCACCCTCGACCTGGCCTTCTGGAAGAGGATGGTGGCCGGCGCGCTCCCCTTCGGGGTCATCGGCCTGGTGACCTTCCTCTTCGGTTACACCAACACCGTCCTGGTGTCCGCCTTCAAGGGCGACTATCAAGCCGGCCTCTTCAGCTCCGCCTACCGCATCATCTGGGCCATGGCCGTGGTGCCCGCCACCTGCATGACCGCTGTGTTCCCATATCTTTCCAGAACAGGCAGGACCTCGGCCCAGCGCAACCGGGAGGTGATCCGCAGGGTGGTCAAGTATCTGGCCTGCGTGAGCCTCCCCTTCTGCGCGATGATGGCCCTTTTCGCCCCTCAGGTGATAAGCGCCGTTTACGGGGATTCCTATGCCTCCGCCCGCTCCGCGCTCTGGGTTCTGGCCGCCATCCCCCTCTTCAGCTTCACCTACATCCCTCTCATCGACCTCCTGAACGCGCATTACAAGCACAGGCTCAGCATGCTGGCCATCCTCGCCTGCGCGGGGGTGAACGTCCTCCTCTGCCTTTTGCTGGCCCCGGTCATGGGATTCATGGGCGCTGCGGTGAGCACCCTGGTCTCCGAAGCGGCCATGCTCGGGCTGGTACTCCTCCTCGCCTGGAAGCACGTGCGCGTCCACCCCCGCATGCTGGGGAACTGGAAGCCCGCCCTGGCCGCGCTGACGGCCGCTCTCCTGTGCCTTCCCCTGCGTTCGGCCCTCCCCTTCTTCGGGCTGGCCTCGGTGTACGTGGCCGCCTACCTGGGCGCCCTCTTCGCCCTGCGCACCTTCGACGCCGCGGACTGGAGGATATTCATGTCCGTGCTTCCCAGGCGCGCCGTTTCCCGGGCCTGACGCGAAAAGCCTGCTCGAGGGATTCGCGCGGACGGGTACCGCACACGGGTGAGCCCATTACCAGCGGGGCGATCTCGAGACCTGAGAATTAGACCAGCGTGTGTCGTGCGGGATATCCGGGGTGGGCCCATTACCCGCGGGGTGTTCTCGGGCCTGCGGGGAGGACGGCGCCGGGAGGTGCCGTATCCGGCCGGAAGCGGCGAGTGAAAACCTGTTTTCTCCTGCGGGAGCGAGAGGTTCGGTGCGCCGTACGTTTCACGCTTTGTCGGAGGGCGGTCATCTCCGTCTCCGGAGCCCATGACCATATGTCGCGGCGGAGCGTGCGGGATTTCGTGAGCCGCATCAGCGGGCGGTTATCTCCAGTTCCAGGACCCCCTCCGGCGAGAGTTCCCACTCCGCCGAGGAATCCCGTCCGGTGATGGTCTCCACATACCCTTGCAGGAGTCCCACGAACATGAGGTGTAGGGCGGCGTTCTCCAGGCGGACGCGGAGACGGCCGTCTTTCAGGGATAGGGTGCGGAGGTTGCCCAGCCCGCGCAGGGCCAGCAGCCTGCGGAACTGCTCCTCGCTCTCGATCTCCTGCGCCTTATAGAATCCCGACCTGACGAAGCGCCTCTGGGCCTCGACGATGATACGGGGTATATCCTCTCCGAGCTCCTTTTCCAGCTCATCGAAGACGGCTTCCTGGTAGGCGGGTCCGAGCATGGCCAGGCGCCTCCCGGTGGCGAGGTCCGTGATGGTCCCCTCTTCCAGGTTCCACTTGAAGGCGGAGAGGCCGGCCGGGCCGCCGCAGGTGCCGCACCGATCCAACTCCACATCGCCCGCGAGGAGATGGTATTCCTTGAGCTGGAGTCGGCCCTGGAATTGGGGAGGGTGTTCCGCCGGGAAAGCGTTGATTTCCACCTCGCCGGGCGAGACGATCTTGTACTCGACGTCGTTGTCGCGACGGGTTACCGCCTCCGTCGCTCCCGCCAGGTCCCCGCACCACAGCGGTATGGAGTAGGGGTTCCTCACCCTCTGCCTTATGAAGTCGCCCTCGTCCTGCTCGAAACGGTATCCCAGCACTTGCACGTCGCCGTATCCCATGATGCGGGCGAGGTTGTTATTGGCCTGGATGAGGAGGTTCATGTCGAATTCCTTGCGCGCCACCATATCCTTGACCTCCTCCGGAACCAGGCGGTCGATGTATTCGCGGGTGGCCCTGCGCTTGGTCTCGATGACGATGCGCTCGATGGGCAGGCCTATGATCTCCTCTATGCCTCGATACAGGTGGTCCAGATTGGCACTCTCCAGGAGCACCATACGGTGGCTGCGGTCTCCCCTCTGCACTATCACCCCGTTCTCCAGCCACTCGTGGTTGTCCACGAACTGGCGGGGCGTCCCGCATCGCGGACAGAACTCCATGCCTTCCATGGCTCCTCCCTTCATGCCCGGCGCATCCCTGAAGGTGCCGAAGATGTCCGTGTTTACCGGAGGGCCGTGCCCCAGGTTGCATCCCACCTCACCCCGGTCGACTCCAGCAGGCCGGGTGTATGTCGTCATTCTACAATAAAGGACGGGAGCAGGGCATGACGGGAGCGGGCGCGGGGGGTGGATCCGGAAGGGCAAGGACCCTTAGGGCAGCGGGAAACGCGGCCCTCGAAGAGGGGCCGGGGCCTAGTCCCCGGATACCGCATTTCGGGTACTCGGATGTCATAAATCTGTTATAATATCCCCTGCCTTATTTGCATCCCCGGTAAACCTTCCGGAGGTGCGGAGCGGGCGCCAGATGTCGGGATCGCGGAGGTCCGGATCCGGCAAGAGCGGCCGTGAACGGCTGGCGAAGCCGGAAGGGCCATCTCCGTCAAGAGGTGTTTTCGAGGTAAGTATCGGAGAAGAGGAAAGCGAGGTAAGAGACATGGCAGAGATCAGGGAAGCGGTCCTGGTGGACGGCGTGAGGACCCCTAACTTCCGGGCGCACAAGGAGAAGGGATGGGCCCGACACCTTCGTCCGGACGAGCTCCTCACCTATGTTTACAAGGCGCTCTTCGAGCGCAATCCCCAGGTGAAGCCGGAGGACGTGGACGCGGTGTTCTGCGGCACCGCCAATCAGACGGGTATGCAGAACGACATCGCCCGCCTGGGCTGGCTGGCCTCCGGGCTTCCGGAGAGCGTGCCCACCAACGGCATCAACCAGCAGTGCCCCTCGGGCATGTCGGCCATCGAGCACGCCTGCCGGGCCATTATGGCCGGGGAGGGGGAGATCTTCATCGCCTCCGGGGTGGAGGACATGATGAACGTGCCCATGGCCGCGGGCATGGATATCCCGCCCCGCATCGCCCAGTACTACAATCCCCTGGAGCTGCCCATGGGGGCCACGGCGGAGAAGATAGCCGAGATCTATAACGTCTCCCGCGCCGACGCGGAGCTCATGGCCTACTGGAGCCACATCAGGGCCCGCGACGCCCGTGACGCCGGGAAGTTCAAGGACGAGATCGTGCCCATTCCCGCCCTGGACGAGAACGGCAACGAGTTCCTCTGCGATCGCGACCAGTGGATCCGCGACAATCCCAGCCTGGAGCAGATGGCCCAGATGCAGCCGGCCTTCAAGCCCGATGGCATCGTCACCGCGGCCACCAGCTCCCCTCTCACCGTGGGGGCCTGCGCGGCCCTGTTCATGAGCCGGGAGAAAGCCGACGAGTTGGGCCTTTCCTACCACCTCCGTTACGGCGGCGGGTGCATGGCCGGCTGCGACCCCACGGTCATGGGCATCGGCCCGGTTTACGCCGTGCAGAAACTCCTGGCCCGTAAGGGTCTCACCGTCAAGGACATCGACCTCTGGGAGCTCAACGAGGCCTTCGGCACCCAGGCCCTGGCGGTAATCCGCGAGCTGGGCATCGGCCACAACGCCCCCTTCGACAACATCAACGTCTGGGGCGGGGCGCTGGCCCTCGGCCATCCCCTGGGGGAGTCCGGGTGCCGCATCGTCATCACCCTGAGCAACATCATGAAGAAGGACTTCCCGGAGGCCAAGCGGGCCATCGCCACCCTGTGCGGCGGCTTCGGGAACGCCAATGCCACCCTCTGGGAGAAGGTGGAATAAGCCGGTCTTTCAGGGAATAGAGCGGGGGCGCGGAGTCTCCGCGCCCCCGTTGTTTTCCGGCAGTGAAGGCCACTCTCGGGGCCTCTCGAGGCCGGTTTTCCGAGCTTCCCCGACTCTCATTCCCTCCTGCACCGTATGAGGTATTCCCTGGCCTGGACGGAATCCCGCCATCCCCTACTCCGCACCTCTTTGGCCTCCAGCTTCTTATAGGTGAGGAAGAAGTTCTCGATCTCCACCAGCAGATGGGGAGGGAGCTGGTCGATGTCCGTGAACGGGGACCAGCGGGGATCGTTGACCGGTACCGCCAGCACCTTGTTGTCCACGCCCTTTTCGTCCTCCATGAGCAGGAGCCCGATGGGCTTGGCCTGGATGAGGCATCCCGAGAAGGTGGGCTCGTCGAGGAGGACCAGGATGTCCACCTCGTCGCCGTCCTCGGCCAGGGTACCCTCCACGTAGCCGTAGTCGGCCGGGTAATGTACGGCGCTGAACAGCACGCGGTCGAGCTT
>NZ_JACVJJ010000106.1:0-20213 GCF_015711935.1 Candidatus Solincola tengchongensis | reverse complement strand
GCGGGGAAGCAGGAGCAAGAGGACGACGAACGTTCAATTCCGTGCGGGAGGTGGCCTTGGCCCGTTTGTGCAGACTTAAAACTTCGATCCACAGGCGGGAGG
Source organism: Candidatus Solincola tengchongensis (assembly GCF_015711935.1). Taxonomy (NCBI): domain Bacteria; kingdom Bacillati; phylum Actinomycetota; class Candidatus Geothermincolia; order Candidatus Geothermincolales; family Candidatus Geothermincolaceae; genus Candidatus Solincola; species Candidatus Solincola tengchongensis. The sequence continues at coordinate 20,111 of NZ_JACVJJ010000106.1, read as the reverse complement.
ATTCGGTAGCCGGGAACCCGCCGCCTTGAGATAGATCCTGCAGGCCGTAAGGTGAGCATTGATTCGGCGGGCCGAGAGGTGCGATTGACCGGCGGAAGGGTTATTAAAATAGATGGGCCGCTGGACCCGGTAAGGAGGCGGCGGACGTCCGGAGGGGCCGGTTGCGGGTCAGGGCGGGACGGCCCGACTTTGGGTGACCGGCGGATTATGGAAGTTTATGGAAGTTTATGGAAGTTTATGGAAGCCATGGGAGTTGCCCGTAGCGATGGAGGACGGCTCTCGAAGTGCTGGTATGTGCGGGTATGAGAAGACGGCCTGGACCGGGAGCGCTTTACCGGGACCCGTGACGGCACCCTGTCCGTATGGGTGACGGATGGGTCTCCGAACGAACCCTCGCAGCGGGACTTCGGGGCCTCGCCGGGCGAGGGGCAGAAGAGTGAACGGCGCGCAAAGCGTGTGATACGCGGACATGTCCGTGCGGGCGGACGAGGACGACCCCGTGAGAGGAGGGGATGGAGGTGGCCGATTACGACGTGGTGGTCATAGGCGCGGGATGCGGCGGGGTCTCCGCCGGGGCCCTCCTGGCCGCGCAGGGGCGCAAGGTCCTGGTCCTGGAGCAGAGCGACTTGGTGGGCGGGTGCTGCTCCACATTCGAGAGGGAGGGCTTCCGGTTCGACCTGGGTGCCTCCATCGTGGAGGTCATCTCCTCCATCGAGGAGGCCTTCCGGCGGCTGGGCACCACCTTCCAGGATGAGGTGGAGCTCATACCCTGTGACCCGGTATATTCCTGCGTCCTCCGGGACGGGACCCGTGTGGACGTCCCCCTTTCGCTGGAGGGCACGGCGGAAGCCCTCTCCCGCCTCTCGGAAACGGATGGTAAGAATTACCATGAGTTCGCCGGGCGCATGGGCGGCTTCCTGGCCGAGACCCGCAAGGGGTTCTTCACCAGCCCCATGAACGGCTTCGGGGACCTGCTGCGCGTCTTCGCGCGCACTCCCGGGCTCCTCAGATACCGGGAGCTCTTCACGGGCTCTTACCAGAGCGTGCTCGGCCGCTACTTCAAGGACTCGCGGGTCCTGGAGACCATGTCCTTCCAGAGCTGGTACGTGGGCCTCCCCCCGGAGCTGGCCCCCGGGGTCTTCTCCATCCTGGGCTACAGCGAGCACGAGGGGGTCTGGTACCCGCGGGGAGGCATGGTCTCCATACCCGAGGCCCTGGCGCGGTGCGGAAGGGAGCGGGGGATGGAGCTCCAGCTGGGAGCGGCGGTGAGGAGGGTGCTGGTGAGCGGGGGACGCGTGCGCGGGGTGGTGCTGGAGGACGGGACGGAGGTGACCTGCCACGCGGTGGTCTCGGACATCAACGCCAGGACCCTGTACCTAGAGCTGGTGGGCGAGGAGCACCTTCCCCCGCTGGTGCGTTACGGCATCAGCAGCTACCAGCCCTCCATCTCCGCGGTCATGCTCTGCCTGGGAGTGGACTACGAGCCGCCGCTTTCCGCCCACCACACAATCATCACCGCTCCCTTCGAGGAGATGAACGATTACTGGTGGAACCGCTGTCTCAAGGGGCTGCCGCCGCGGGAGCAGTTCGGCCTGCTGTGCTGGCCCACCATGTCCGACCCCTCGTTGGCCCCGGAGGGCCACCACGTCCTGAACGTCATCCTCATGGGCCCCTACCGCCTGGAGGGGACGGACTGGGACCGCGAGAAGCGGGGCTTCCTCGAGGAGGCCGTGTCCTGGCTCTCGCGGAAGGCGGTCCCCGGGCTGGAGGAACACGTGGAGGTGGCGGAGATCCTCACACCACTGGACTACGAGAGGCGGTTGCGCAATCCCGGAGGGGCCATCTACGGGTTGCAGCAGGACCTCTCGGCGCAGATCGTCTTCCGCCCCCGCTCCCGGTCGCGGGCTGTGAGGGGGCTCTATCTGGCGGGGGCCTCCACCCATCCCGGGGGTGGGGTCCCTACCACCATCGGCTCGGGCATCATCGCCGCCGACCTGGTGGACAGGTACGAGTGACCCACTTCCGTTTGGGGCATGGACGGTCCAGCACGGGGATTCCATTGGGCGATGAGGGGGGAGCGGAGGGGCATGGACGGACCTGGAGGAGGGGTCTTGTCCGGCGGTGAACACGAAAAGACAGGGCGCGGCCCCGGCTTACCCAGAGAGGGTGTTCGGGCCGTTACCGGCACGGAGGATCGAAATCGGTGCCGGGGACGACAGGCAGCCGCGCCGATGGTGAGGCGCCACCGGGTCAGCGGAGGAACGGAAGCCGCAGTCGCTGCCGGGCGGGCCGGCTTACGGTACTCGCGGAGCGTGGATATCGGAGGACGGAAAAGGGGTCTCGCCTTCGGGTGAGGGACCCGGCCCGGTGGATGTGCGCCAAAGGCGTGAGTCGCGGATCGACTCCGCCGATCGGAGCCACGACGTTTTAAGCGCACGGGGGCAAGCTGGGGCGCGCCGGCGCCGCTGGGTATCCGGGAAAGGAAAAACCGTCGCAACGGACGATCGGTAAGGAGGTGAGAAGTGTTGGCCCGCATTCCCATCATAGTGGAGGAAGAAAATGCCAGGGGTAAGCTCCGCGGCTTGCTCAAGAGGCTCTTGCCCCTGGGAGTCGCCGTGGCGATCGCCCTGCAGTTCGCCCGCATGGACGAATCGCGGAAGAGGTTCGTGCTCCACCTGTTGAAGCAGGTCCCCTATCTCCCCGGCCGCTACTTCGCCTGATGGTTTTCAACCGGTGTGTGCGACGGGAGAACGGCGACGTCAAGACCTGCATGCCGAGGCTTCGGCCCCTGGCGGGAGGCCCCGGTCCTTGGGAGATGGCCATGAAAACGCGGAGTATGCGGGCCTATCTCCGACAAGTTCCGCCTCGGGTTAGGTAGTCTTCCGCGGGGGCCTGATCAACACTGGCCTGGAGATTTCTTCAGCTCCCTCTCGCGCAGCTCGCGGCGGAGTATCTTGCCCACGGTACTCTTGGGCAGTTCCTCCACAAACTCGATGGCCTTGGGACCGTTGTGAGGGGCCAGGTTCTCCCGGCAATAGGCGATGACCTCCTCCTCGGTCAGGGACTCCCCGGGCTTGACCACCACGAAGGCCTTTACCTTCTCCCCCCGGTAGGGGTCGGGTGCGCCCACGGCGCAGGCCTCCAGTATCTTGGGGTGCTCGAAGAGCACGTTGTCTATCTCCACCGGGTAGATGTTGTACTCGCCGGCGATGATCATGTCCTTCTTGCGGTCCACCACGGAGAGGTAGCCTTCGTCGTCGAAATAACCGATGTCCCCCGTGTACACCCAGCCGTCGCGCAGCGCCTCCGCGGTCTCCAGCGGCTTCTTGTAATATATCCCGCACGACACGGTGTAAACATATACGTTCAGGGGTAAATAGTATGCTGGAAGTCCCGTGGGCTCCTTGGGGGAACAGCGCAGCGCTCCTTGTGTGGGATCGTCCCCGCTTTCCCCTAGGTGAGAGACCGTCCCCTCCGGGAGGGGCGCGGGGGCTTTACGGTTGGTCGGCGAAGAGGCGAGCGTGAGACCCGGTAGAGGGGGTGGAGTGATGAAGAAAGTGAAGCTCGGCGCGGTACTGGTTATCCTCGTGCTGCTGTCGATGGCCGTCCTCTCCTCCTGCGGGGGGAAGGCGGAGAGAGCGGTGGAGGAAGAATACGCCCCCATGGAGGTGGTCCAGCTGGACAGCGGGCCCGTGCGGGGCGTGGTGGGGAATGACGGTATCGCCGTGTTTAAAGGCATACCTTACGCGGCTCCGCCGGTGGGGGACCTCCGGTGGAAGGAGCCGCAACCGGTGGAGCCATGGACGGAGATAAGGCCTTGCCTCCAGGAAGGACCCGTCTGCACCCAGGTACCCTGGCCCTACGAGTTCGCCAAGGAGTTCTACAACTTCCCCAACCAGAGCGAGGACTGCCTGTACCTCAACGTCTGGACCCCGGCAAAAGAGGCGGGCGAGAAACTCCCGGTGATGGTCTGGATCCACGGCGGTGCCTTCGTCCTGGGCGCAGGCTCCCAGAGCCTGTACGACGGCCGGAAGCTGGCGGGGAAGGGCGTGGTGGTTGTGACCTTCAACTACCGCCTGGGGCCGTTGGGATTCATGGCCCATCCCCTGCTCTCCGCCGAATCACCCCACGGGGTGTCCGGGAACTACGGGCTGCTGGACATGATAGAGGCCCTGAAGTGGGTGCAGAGGAACATCGAGGGCTTCGGCGGGGATCCCGGCAACGTGACCGTCTTCGGACAGTCCGCGGGCGGTGCCAGCGTGTGTTGTCTTCTGGCCAGCCCCCTGGCAAAGGGACTCTTCCACCGGGCCATCGTGGAGAGCGGCGGCTTCTTCTCCATGGGATTCCTCACCACCAAGAGCGGGGATACCCTGCAGGACGCGGAGAGGTTCGGCCAGAGGATCTCCGCTGAACTCGGTTGCGACAAGGCAGGGGACGAGCTTGCGGCGCTGCGGGAGAAAAGCGCCCAGGACCTGCTTACTGCTTTCCAGAAAGTGGAAGCGGAGACGCCCGGTGCCCTATCCACGGGACCGATGGTCGACGGGTACGTCCTGCCGGACAAGCCGCAGAACGTCTTCGCCCAGGGAAAGCAGCACAAAGTGCCCCTGCTCATCGGCACGGTGGCGGACGAGGGGACCCTTTTCGTGGGGAAGCAGGAGATGACCCCCGCCCAGTATGACGAGATGCTCAAGGGCATCTTCGGGGCTCATGCCGGGGAGGTGGCCGCACTCTACCCGGCGGGAGCGAGCGCCAGGGACGCTTACGTGAAGATGTTCACCGGCCTCGGGTTCGCGGGCCCCTCCCGGCATGCCGCGGAGTGCATGGCCCGGGACGGCATGCCCGTCTACGTGTACCGGTTCAGCTATGTCTCCACCACCGATCCGGTCCGGGCGGCTATGGGGGCCTATCACGGTTCGGAGATAGCCTTCGTCTTCGGTAGCTCGCTGCTGGACTTCGCGGGGAGCGAGGTCAAGGCGCTCTGCGCATCGGTCATGAACTACTGGACCCGGTTCGCGGCGACGGGGGACCCCAACGGGGGGAGCGAGCCCGCCTGGCCGCCTTTCAAGGCAGGAAGCGACGTCTATCAGGACCTGAACCTGAACATCACCACCCGGCAGGGCTATTACCCTCAGGATTACCAGCTGGTCCTCAGGATAAGCGGGCTCAAGTGATCCCCTGCTGCCGTCGGCGGCTCCGGACACTTCAGGAGGCCGAAAAGGCCGGAGAGGTTTCATGCCGATGTTGACCCGGGGGACGGCCGCGGACGCAGTGCCTTTCATTTCCGGAGTGGGGCATGTCCGCGGCGTTTATGTCCCTGGGTAGCACATGACCGTGGGTTTGCGTCCGGGATAGCACATACCCGTGGCCTTCGCTTGCTGGAGGAAAAGTCTTCCTGATGTCTCCGGGATGTCTCGGATATGAGCCCGGGGCTCAGTTGTCAGGTGGGGACGAGGTGATCTCCGGGGCGATGGTTTGGGCTGGACCGCTTAGTGTGACGAAGAGTTTTGCGCGCAGCCGGGGAGGACGTTCAACAGCGGAGCAAAGACGGCCTCCGGGACCGCATGTCGTGACGGAGGGTTTTCGTGCACCGCCTATCGCATAGCCGCCTTTATCGTGAAGCGGAAGGCGGAGCCGCCCCCCTCCCGGGGCTCGTGCCATAGCCTCCCCCCGTGCGCTTCCACTATGCGGCGGGCTATGTAAAGGCCCAGCCCTAGGCCGTGCGATGGCCGGCGTCCCGGTCCGTCGGCTTGGTAGAAGCGCTCGAAGACCTTCTCCCTTTCCCCTTCCGCTATTCCCGGACCACGGTCCAGGACGGAGAGGACCACCCCTCCCTCATCGCCGTGGGATACCTCCACCTCCACCGGGGAGCCGGGCGGCGAGTACTTGACCGCGTTCTCCAGCAGTATCACCACCACCTGGCGCAGCTTCTCCTCATCCGCCCGTACGGCGGGCAGGCCGTCCGCGGCTCGCATGGAGAAGGTGTTCTCCGGCCACCGTGCCCGCGCTTCCTCCAGTATGGCGGCGGCCATGCCGACCACGTCCACTTCCCCGATTTCCAGAACGAACCTCCCCCTCTCCATGCGCGCGGTGTCCAGGAGCTGGTGGACCATCCTCTCCAGCTTGTCCACCCCGTCCTCTATGTCCCCGAGGATGGACCGCACCGCCTCCCGGTCCATCCGTTCCAGGTACTTCCTTAGGGTGGAGGTGTAACCCTTGATGATGGTCATGGGGTGGCGCAGCTCGTGGGAAGCGATGTTCATGAAGTCGCGGAGCTCCTCCTGATGGGCCAGCCGGGCCTCCTCCCCGGCCACCGCCCGGGCCACCATGCCCAGGAGATAGGCCGACTCCGGCTCGAAGTCCCCGGGACGGTCCCGGAAGCCGCCCAGGCACCCCATCACCCGTCCCTCCACCCGCACGGGATAGCCCAGGAAGGAACGCGGTTCCCACACCCCCGGAGGGATATCGAACCCGAGGGCCTCTCCCGGCGCCAGGTCCTCGAAACAGACCGGGGCATCTCGCTGTTCCCGCACCACCCGGTAGCAGACCGCGTCCTCCGGGTTCTCCACCTCGCGGAAGGCACCGGCGGCCCCCTTTTCGGCCGCCCCCACGCCCGCCTCGCCGCCCGTCCCGTCGTCACCCGTGAGGGAAGGATGGGTGGAGAGGTAAACCTGGTACCGGCCCTGGTCAAGCCGCCCATAGACCACGCAGGGCACTTCCAGTATCTCCCTCGCGGTGTCCACTAAAGAGACGATGTTCCGCAGGGGCTCGGTGCCCAGCCCCAGGAAGCAGCGGTTCAGGCGCTCCAGCCGCTCCTGCATCCGCTTGCGCTCGGTGATGTCCCGGGTGACGAAGATGGCTCCCTGTGGGTTCCCTTCCTCATCTATGAGTGGATTGCCCACCGACTCCACCCACACGTATCCCCCGTCTGCGCGGCGGGCCCGGAACTCCACCCGTCCGGGCCGGAGTTCTTTCTCCGAGGCGGAGTAGGCCTCTCTGACCCTCTGGAGGTCTTCCGGGTGCACCAGCTCGAACACGTGGGTGCCTAGGAGCTCCTCGGGGCGGTATCCCAGCACCCTCTGGTTGGAGGGGCTGAGGTAGATGAAGCGTCCCTCGGCATCGATCTGGCTGATGAGGTCCAGCATGTTGTCGGTGAGGCGGCGGAGGAAGAGCTCCCTTTCCTCCAGCTCCCTCTGCATGCGCATGCGTTCGGTGATGTCCTCCACGATGCCCACCCCGCCGATGACCCGGCCCTCCCGGTCCCGCAGGGGGGCGGTGCGCAGCGAGGCCCATATCCTTCCCGTCCCCGTGGTGGAGACGTAATAGCCGACGAAGCGCCCCTCCCGTCCCTTGACGGCCTCGGCGATGGCCGGCACTGGACCCTGGTCCCTCAACCCGTGCATGTCGAGGCCGATGAGCCGCTCCCGGGTGCTGCCCAGTATCTCGGCGAAGCGCTCGTTGCAGTCGGTGACGACCAGATTGCTGTCGTAGAAGAAGATACCGATGGGTGTGTGCTCGAAGACCAGGCGGTAGCGCTCCTCCGATTCCTGCAATCTCCGCGCCATCTCGTAGCTCTCGCGGTAGAAGCGGCCGCGGCGGCGTGCCCACACCGCGAAGAGGAGCAGGCAGAGGGCGAGCAGGGAGAAGGCACCCAGACTTACGCCCATCCAGGTGTTCACCGCGAGGCGGTGGTACACCTCGCTGAGGTCCTTCTTGGCCACCAGGTACCAACCGGTGTCAGGGACGGCGCGGATAACGGCCATCACCCTCTCTCCCCGATAGTCCCGGCCCTCGAAGGCGCCCTCCTCTCCCCTGGCGATGACGGCCTCCGGAAGACTTTCCTCGCCGAGGGGCCGGCGTAGGGTCAGGGCGGACCCGGCGAGAAAGCGCAGCTCGTTGAGGTAGAGGACCTCGTCCCCCTCCCTTCTCACCAGGAGGGTTTCCGCCGTGGGGCTGGACCCCGGCCAGGTTTGGATCAAGGGGTAGAAGTAACGATAGGGATCGATGCGGAACAACACCATCCCCGCCGCCCGGCGGTCGCTTTCCGCGAGGGGCGCCATGAGGTCAAAATGGATGTCTCCTCCCTCCCCGGTATGGAGGTCGGAGAAGAACTTCACACCCGCGGCCGCGGCCTTCCGCGCCTCTTCGCGGGCATAATCCCCCAGCGGTTCCGCTTCTCCAGCGGACAGCACCACGTTTCCCGCCGCGTCCAGGAGAAACACGGTCCGGTAATCGAAGTGGCGGAGGAAGTCCTCCATCAGGGAGGTCAAACCGGAGCGCAGATCCTCCCGGTAGGGATCGGAGAGGAAGTCGAGGATGGTGGCGGTGAGTAGCCGGTTATAGGAGATGGTCGCGATGTCCGCCAGGCGTTCCTCGTACCAGTGTCGTATCTGGCCGACCTTGAGCTCGGCGATGGCCGAGAGCTCCTCGGCGGTGCCCTCTTTGACCGTTGTCCGCTGCAGGCGGTAGGCTACCGTCGACGCCGTGACCAAGGCGGCCAGCAGGATGAGGAACAGGAGGCCCCATCCCAATCTGGCCCCTATCGTTTTACGGCGCCCTTCACGGTCTTTCTTTTCTCTTGCCTCCGGTCCCACGGATCGATTCCTGCCCCCATTTACGAGCATGCATGCCTTTCCAAAGATGCATACCTCTCATGACCGTCACGGTGCCTTTTCGCTTCCCTTTCTCATCTCCAAACCCGGGCCGTCACGACCTTTCTCCGTTCCCGGCGGCCGATACCGGCGATCGATTCGGTGCCAGGCTGGGGCACTGCCTTTGTCTTTCCCTCGAACATCTCGTGTTTGAGGCTACCATGCTGAATCATTGTTTCCCATGATCACGCGCAAATCACGCTCTAGCGGCACGCTTTTTTGGATCTCTCTCAGATCACGCCGTGTTCGTACCAGTACCCTCTCATCAAGACGCCGGGTTCACTTCTCCATTTCGGGTATGACGTGGCTTAACCGGGAGGCATAAGGAGTTCGTCCTTGCCAAGCGTGCCCTCCCCCGCTTCTAGTCATCAAAAACATGCCTGAACCTTTTTACTTTTAAGCTTCGTGGGTGTTGCGTATACGCCATGATCGGCGATCGGTCCGTGCACGATTTCCGAGTATCGGCTTCCTTCCCCCCTCCTCCGGGGCTTGAAGGACATCGTTTCCTCCAACCGGCTTACGGCGCACCTCTCGAAGGCTCCGGCCTTTTCCGCTTTAACCATGCGGATTCATAATCAATTATCTCAGATAACCGGAGAAGGATAAACTTTCCGGCTCTATCCCACATGGAATGGCGAGGTCTTCAAATGGCGGGGACGAGCGGCGACGCGCGGTGGATGCATCCCCGGGGGATTTCGTGAGGATAGTGCTATCATTCAGAAAAAGAGGGGTTTTTCGGGACCTGGCCTTCGAGCCGCAGGAAATGGCGCCGCTGGTGATGGGTCCGGGAATCGCTTGGGGCCGGGCGGCTGGCCCGGCGAGACCGGTCTCATGCCGATAACGGAAGGTTGGCGGGCCCCACAAGAGGTCGAGGCCGTGCCGGGGGAAGGCCCCCTTTATCCCGAACCGCCCCAGGAGCTACGAGCCATGGAGGTATAGAGGGTTGTCCGGTGGAGGATATGGCCCTTCGGGCCGCGCCAGCGGCGGGGACGGGGAAGAGGCGACTGGCCTGGTAGGCCATGTCTCCGCCCTCCAGAAGGCCCTGGGCTGGGAAAGGGAACAGAACCGGGCCTTGGCCGAGCTGGCACGCGTGCTCCTGGTTTCCAGCGACATGGAGGAGATTTCCTGGAAGGTCCTGGAATACGCCAGGAAGCTCACCTCCAGCCCCTTCGGCTTCGTGGGCTACATCGACATAGAGACCGGATATCTGGTGTGCCCCACCATGACCCGTGACGTCTGGGAGCAGTGCCGCATGCCGGAGAGGGATTACGTCTTCCGGGAGTTCAGAGGCCTTTGGGGGTGGGTGCTCCGGAACCGCCGGCCCATACTCACCAACTCCCCCTCCCGGGATCCCCGCTCCACCGGGGTGCCGGAGGGGCATATACCCATCGAGCGTTTTCTGTCCGTCCCCGCACTAATGGGGGGCGTGCTTGTGGGCCAGATCGCCCTGGCCAATTCCGAGCGCGATTACGTCTCCTCCGACCTGGAGGCGGTATCCCGCCTGGCGGACCTCTACGCTGTGGCCGTCATGCGCATGTGGTCGGAGAGGGAGCTGGACCGCTATCGCAACCAGCTTGAGGAGGTGGTACGAAAGCGGACCAGGGACCTGGAGTTGGCGGTCCGCAGGCTGGAAGAGGAGGTCGAGGAGCGCAAGAGGAGGGAGGAAGAACTCCGGGAGACCGCGGAGAGGCTGCGCTCCCTCTCCGCCCACCTCCAGTCGGTGAGGGAGGAGGAACGGCGGCGTATAGCCCGGGAGGTCCACGACACCCTGGGCCAGTCCCTGACCGGGTTGAAGATAGAGATCTCACTGCTTTCCCGGAAGCTGCCCCCCGACGCGGCCGGAAGACTGGCCGAGCTCACGGAGATGGTGGACGATACCATAAAGGCGGTGCGCGAGATCGCCACCGAGCTCCGCCCCAGCGTGCTGGATGACCTGGGGCTCCCTGCCGCCCTGGAATGGGAGGCCAAGAGGTTCGAGGAGATGAACGAAGTGGAGTGCACCCTCCACGTGGAGAACGGCGCGGACGTGCCGGACAAGGATACGGCGGTCGCCCTCTTCCGCATCGCCCAAGAGGCGCTGACCAATGTGTCACGGCATGCGGGGGCCCGTAAGGTGGAAGTGAGCCTGCGCCGGGCGGGGGGAGAGCTGGTGATGAGCATCGAGGACGACGGAAGGGGGGCGGAAGAGGAGGACCTGGAGTCCCCGCACGCTCTGGGCATACTGGGCATGCGGGAGAGGGCTTACGCACTCGGCGGCGTTCTTACCGTGAGGCGGCGGGAGGGAGGCGGGACGGTGGTCGAGGTAAGGGTTCCCTACGGGTGAGGTGGCAGTCCCCACGGTTTTCCGAGCCTCACCGGGCCGATCCCCGCATGATTATAGGGGAGGGCGCGAATCGGCCAGCCGGAGGGATGTGGTGGCCGAATCCCGGGTCGACGGAAGGATGGACGCGGGGAACGGCGTATGCCCCGCCGTAGAAACGTTGGCTCAGGGAAGGGAGCATGTCCGGGCCGGCAGGAGTGGGTGAGGACTTTCGCCGAGAGGCGCGAGGAGTGTGGCTATGAGGGTATTGGTGGTTGACGATCACCCGGTGGTACGAAAAGGCATCATCCATATCCTGGAAGAGGATCCCGGCGTGGAGACCTGCGTGGAGGCGGGATCGTCTGCGGAGCTCATGGAACGCTTGGCCGGGGAAAGGTGGGACGTGGTGGTCCTGGACATCAACCTCCCGGACCGTAACGGGCTGGATGTCCTGCGGGACCTGAAGGCCGCATACCCGCGCCTCCCCGTACTCGTGCTCTCCGTCTATCCCGAAGACCAGTACGCGGTCATGGCCCTAAGAGCCGGGGCCGCCGGTTACCTTCCCAAAGACGGGTTGGCCGAGGAGCTCTTGACGGCCCTGCACAAGGTGGCCTCCGGGGGCCGGTACATCACGCAGCACCTGGCGGAGAGGCTGGCCGAGAATCTGGTCTCCCCGGCGGAGGAACACCCGCACCAGCGGCTCTCGGAGCGCGAATTCCAGGTCCTGCTCGGTCTGGCCTCAGGGAAGCGCCTCAAGGACATCGCCCGGGACATGAGCCTCAGCGTGAAGACGGTGAGCACATACCGGGCGCGGGTGCTGGAGAAGATGGGGATGGCGAACAACGCGCAGCTCACCCAGTACGCCCTGCGCCACAACCTCCTGCCCTGAGCCCGGGACGTGCCCTTACGGGCCATCCCCGGCTCGCCGGAATACCTTCCGTCCTTTTCCCAACCGGCTGATCCGCGACTGCCCTCCTGTGGGCATCGGGACGGTCCCGCCAACACGCCTTGCCCGACGGTTTTCGGTCCTCAGCCCGCATGCCACAGGCAGGCGCCTTCCTCCTCCGCGGTTCGCCGCTGTGGCCTCTTCTGGGAGGCGAAACACTCTTCCCTGTCCGCTCTTCCGCTGGCTGTCCTCACGGGTTGAGGGAACCCATCCCGCTTGCGTGGGAGATTTCCTACACCGGGGAGGGGCGCTTTCCGATACCCCCGTAACTTCACGCTGCATAGGATGAGTACGAAAGGGCGGCGGGCGGCTTTCCGAGGTGGGGAAGCGACGTTGGAAGGAAAAAGGTGAGAAAAGAGGATGCCGCAGGGGATCGAGGGAGCGCAAAGACCAGGATACTGGTGGCCGACGACCACCGGGTCATCCGCGCCGGGTTGAGAAGGATCATGGAGGGCGAGGAAGACCTGGACCTGTGTGGAGAGGCGGAGGACGCCGCAGGTTTGCTCCGTCAGGTGCGTGGAGAGAAATGGGACCTTCTCATCCTGGACATAAGCCTTCCCGACCGCAGCGGGCTTGAGGTCCTGGAAGAGGTCAGGGAACTGCAACCCGAGATGAAGGTACTCGTCCTTTCCATGCACGAGGATCCCCTGTATGTCAAAAAGGCCTTTGCCCTCGGGGCTTTGGGCTACATAAGCAAGGACTGCACCCCGGAAGAGGTGGTGGAAGCGGTTCGGGAGGTGGCACGGGGGGAGCGCTACCTGGGTCGGTTCCTGGCCCGAAAAATCGGCCTGGAGCTCAAGGATCTCGGTCCGGGCAACGGTGCGTGAGGCCCAGGACGTGCTGCGCCCGTAGGGGACCGGGCTCCTTGGAAGACGAGGTATAGGAACGGATCGCGGCACGGGGTTTGGATAGCCGCGTTCGAGAGGGAAAGAGCGAGGAGGTCGCATGGATGAGAAGGTGAAGACGGCTGGGAGAGGCGCTTCCTCTTCACCGGAGGAGAGGAGGTCGCGGCACCGCAGGGAGACCGAGCTCCTGGAACGCATCCGGCGGGACGACGACCCCAGGGCCAAAGAGGAATTCCTGGAGAGGTATCGAGAGCTGCTGCATCGTTTCGCCCACAAGTACCATTCCGACCGCCTTCCCTACGAGGATGCCTTTCAGCTTGCCGCTCTGGGCATGTGGAAGGCCGTCCGACGCTTCGATCCCTCCCGGGGCATCTCCTTCATAACCTTCGCCTATCCCACCATAGAGGGAGAACTCAAGAAACATTACCGCGACCACCTGGAGCTGATACGCATGCCACGTCCCCTGCGCGAGCTCCGGCACCGCGTTGAAGCTGAGCGTCGAGCCCTGGAGCAGGCGGGCAGGCGCCCGGACGTGCCCCTACTGGCAGAGAGGCTGGGCGTGCCCGAAGAGGAGATAATCGAGGTGCTGGCAGCGGGCCAAACAGGGAACGTCTTCTCCCTGGATTATGTCTGCGGGGAGGAAGAGGCCGACACCCTCGGTTCCCTGGTGGGGGAGCACGACCCGGCCTTCGAGGAGGTGGAGAGAGGTCTGGTGCTCGAGGAGGGCCTCTCCAGGCTCCCGCACCGCCACCGCCAGGTGCTGGAGATGCGGCTGCGCGGGGGGATGACCCAGACCAGGATAGCCCGCAATCTTAGGATATCCCAGATGCACGTCTCGCGGCTCATCCGCGAGGCGGTGGAGATGCTGGCCACGATGTGCCGCTCGGAGACCGACATCGCCTGAGCCGAGAAGGCCGAAGGGAATCGTTCCCTTTTGCGTGACCTCTATTCGACCGTCCGGTTGCACATTTTTAGCGAAGCGACTATGCCTCGACAGGGGAGGCGGCATCACCGGTGGCAGGCCCAGGGCCCGAGGGTCACCTGGAGCCTCGGGTTTTCGGAGGACGAGGAGCCCAGGAAGGCGCAGAGCCCGCGATGACAGTCGACCCCCCGGTAATTTTCGCCATCGTCGTGCGGTGAATGAGCCGTGTTATCGTCGCCCAGGATCCCTGCCGGCGGGGAAGGCGCTTGCCTTATAATCCCCCCATATTCCCGGGAGGGTTTTCCTTGTGGATGACCCTCAGGATACCCCTTCACCTTTTCCGGACATGGACCGGGCGCAGGCGAACGATTGCGGGGGGTGATTGTGGAATACAGGGCAGATTTGGAAGACGATGCCCTATTCGCCATGTGACGTGGCTTGCCCGTGGATTTCCAATGCCGGAACCCAGCGGTATTCGGAAGACCTGTTTCCGGATTTCCGGACGGTGTGTTCCTGTTCCGATTGAGTTGCGCCCGCATGGGGTAAATAATAGGTGAAGTCCGGCTAGGGTTGCTTGAAGCGGGTCCACCGAGGCGGTTTAGGGAACCCATCCCCGACCGGCGGGTCCCGACGGCGAGGATAAGAAGCGCGGGAAGGAAGTAACGGCCATGTCCCTGGTGGAGGAGACGGCATATCTGGACGCCACCGCCCAGGCGGAGATGGTGCGCAGGGGGGAGGTCAAGCCGGCGGAGCTGGTGGAAGCGGCCATCCGGCGGGTGGAGAAAGTGAACCCGCAACTGAACGCGGTGGTCACCCCCCTGTTCGAGCGTGCCCTCGAGGAAGCGAAGGGGGAGCTTCCACAGGGGCCTTTCACCGGGGTGCCTTTCCTCCTCAAGGACCTCTTGGCCTCCTACCGGGGGGCGCGCATGACCTTCGGATCGGACTTTTTCCGGGACTACGTCCCCGATTTCGACAGCGAGCTGGTGGTCAGGCTGAAGAGGGCTGGTCTGGTGATAATCGGTAAGACGAACACGCCCGAGTTCGGCATCCTTCCCACCACCGAACCCCGCCTCTTCGGCCCAGCGCGCAATCCCTGGGACACGGGGAGGAGCACCGGGGGCTCGAGCGGGGGGTCGGCGGCGGCGGTGGCCTCGGGGATGGTGCCCGCGGCCCACGCCAACGACGGGGGTGGCTCCATCCGCATCCCCGCCTCCTGCTGCGGCCTCTTCGGCCTGAAGCCCACCCGGGCGCGCAACCCCCTGGGCCCGGCGATGGGGGATATCATCAGCGGCCTGGTGGTGGAACACGCCGTCACCCGCTCCGTGCGGGACAGCGCCGCCCTCCTGGACGCCACGTCCGGTCCGGACATAGGGGATCCCTACTGGGCCCCGCCTCCCTCCCGGCCTTTTCTCCAGGAGGTGGGTGCCGACCCGGGAAGGTTGCGCATCGCTTACACCACAGGGGAGGGGGAGACCGAGGTGCACGCGGACTGCGTGAAGGCCGTGGAGGATGCCGCTCGCCTCTGCGCGGAGCTGGGGCACGAGGTGGAAGAGAAGCCGCTCGGCCTGGACGTAGCGGCCATAACCCCCCACTTCATGACCCTGTGGGGAGCGGCCCAGGCCTGGATGGCCGACGGCATGGCCGGGGCGGTGGGAAAGACTCCCGCGCCGGAGATGTTCGAGCCCCTTACCTGGGCGCTCATCGAGATGGGGCGCGGGTTCAGCGCCGCGCAGTATCTCATCGCCCTCACCGCCCTGCAGGGAGTGGCCCGGGACTTCGCCCGCCGTTTCCGGGAGTATGATCTCATACTCACTCCCACGGTGGCCGAGCCGCCGCCGCCTCTGGGAACCTTCGACTCCCCGCCCGACAACCCTCTGTACGGCATCGTGCGGGCGGCGGCCTTCGTCCCCTTCACCCCCATCTGCAACATAACCGGACAGCCGGCCATGAACGTGCCCCTGTACTGGAACGAGGAAGGCCTTCCGGTGGGGGTGCATTTCATGGCCCGCTTCGGGGACGAGGCTACCCTCTTCCGCCTGGCCGCCCAGCTGGAGGAGGCAAGGCCCTGGGCCGGCAGACGCCCTCCGGTCAGCGCGGGCTGACCTTGAACCTGGAGACCATGTCCTGGAGGCGGTGGGCTATCTCCGCCAGCTTCTCCGCCGTGCCGGTGAGTTCCGCGGTCACCTGGGTCTGCTGCTCGGAGGAGCTCCCTATCTCCTCGTAGGCCTGTGCCGTGCTCTCCACCTGCCGTTGCATGGCCTCCAGCGAGGCGGCCAGCCTCTCGCTCTGCTTGAGCTCCTCAGCGGAGGCCCGGGCAATGGACTCGGCCATGCGGGCCATCTGCCCAACCACATCGGAGATGGAGGCCAGGGAGCTGTCGGTGCGGGCTACGGTCTCCATTCCCACGTACATGCCCATAGTCCCCTTTTCCATGAGGCTGATGGTCCTCTCCACGTCCTTCTGGATGGCCCTAACCTGGTCGCTTATGCGGTGGGCGGAGGCCGCTGCCTCCTGGGCCAGTTTCTTCACCTCGTCGGCCACCACGGCGAAGCCCCGACCGTGCTCCGGTACCCGCGCGGCCTCGATGGCTGCATTGAGGGCCAGGAGGTTGGTCTGGTCCGCTATGCGGGCGATGACCTCCACGATGGTGTCTATCCTCTTGGAGCTCTCCCCCAGGGAGAGTACGGCCTCCATGGAGGTGTCCAGCAGTTCCTTGAAGTCGGCGATCTTCTGCACCGCCTCCCTGGCACATTCCCGGCCCTCCTGCACCAGCTTCTCCGCGTCGCGGCCGATCTCCAGGGTGCGGCTGGCCTGAGAATGGGACATGGAAATGGTCTCCGCCACCCCGAGCATGATCTCCTCCACCTCGCGGATCCGTTGCACCTCGTCCTCTATCTGCCCGGAGAGGTCCTGCACCAAGGCGTTCAGCTCCTCGATGGCGGCCATGAACTCCTGGGAAACGGCCACGATGCTCTCCGCCCCCTCGCTCACCTCGCCGGAGGTCTCCCGCAGCCCCAGGCTGATGGAGCGCAGCGACTCGAGCATCTCCGCGTAGGAAGTGGAAAGCTCTCCCAGGTCGTCCAGGGAGTCCACGGGCACCTCGACGTCCAGGTCCCCGGAGGCCACCACCCTGCAGCAACCCACCAGCCTGCGCATGGGGTCGGAGATGTTGCGGGAGATGACCAGGGTCAGGAAGGCGGCAACCCCGGCGCTCACCAGGAGCAGCAGGAGCATGGTGGGGGTGAGCCTCCACAGGGTGTGGAAGGAGGGGTCGACGCCTTCGGCGCGGACGACCATCCAGCCCGGAAGGCTCTCCATGGGGGAGAAGGTCACCAGGTATTCTCGGTGTTTCAGGGTCACCGGAACGGAAATCGGCCCCGGGATTTCCGTCGGCCGGAGGGATACCAGTTCTTTCCAGACGCCGTCCTCGATGTCCCCGGAATGATACTCGCTGTTGACCTCGCCCGCTGCGTCAAGGACCGCCAGGTGCATGTCACCGACCGGAGCCGCCTCCCGCATCGCCTCCTCGAGGTCCGCGGCATCCCCGTATTTGATGGCCTCGGAGAGTCTGGTGGCCAGCAGGCCCAGGTTCTCCCTGCAGCGCTCCGACATCTCCTCCCTCAGCAGGTCGCTGCCCAGGTATGCGGAGGCTATCCAGGCGATGCCCAGGGTCAGCAGCATCACCACCAGGGAGAGAGCCATGAGCCTCCTGCCCGTGCCCGGGACGGTGTAATACCCGAATCCGTGGCAGGCCTCTAGCAATTTACCCATCACCGGCCGCATCTCGCGGTGGGAGAGGAACACGGTGACCAGAAAGTCCACCAGGCCGAGGAGGAAGCCCAGGAAGATGTAGGACACCGTGAGGTAAGGGGTGAAGTCGGCGTAGCGTCCGAAGAGGGCCACGCTGAGGGCCAGGCTGAGGAAGATGCCCGCAGCCACGATGAGGCCGTGACGGAAACCGGAGCCGTAGAGGATCTTTTGTAGCTGGACAGCGAGGAGGCGATCCTCCACCTCGGCGGGGTCCCTGGGTCTGTCGTACCAGGCCCGGAGCCTGCGGAGTATGGAACGCTGCATCCCCAAGTAGGTGAGGGCCAGGAGGACGGCCATGGGGAGGACCACTGAGGCCACCGCCAGGAGGTAGACCAGGTACTGGCGCGCGGTAAAGCGGAAGATGGTCAGGGAGAAGAGGGCCAGCACCACGAGGGGGATGGTCACAGCGGATAGAGAGGCCTTGGCCAGCAGGCGCCGGGAGGCGGAGTCGAACTTCGCCTCCAGTTCCTCTCTTTGCGTGCGGCGTGCGTCTTCGTCCCTCAAGATCACTTCCCGCTCGTCTTAAGGTCTGGCGGCCCCACCCGCGGTGCGGACCCCACCCGACATCTCTGCGGCTCACTCCGCTTTCCTCTGCATTAATCGACATGGCCGGGCGCCGCCTTGATGGAGGCGGAGGTGGCATAATAAAGGCGGCTACGCATGATGGAGTCGGTCGAGTGGGCGGGAGCACGCCCACAGGGGTGATGCTCATGCAGCATATCCCGTGGAGTTTGGGATTCACTGCGTCGGGCTCGATCTTGGGAAGGAAGGCGGCGAGCGACCTTTCGGGTGTTGCAACGGCACGGTTCAGGAGACGGATGGGAGGGGAAAAGCAGGTTCTTTCGGCGAACGAGGACATCGGTCCTCCCGGGCGAAGGAGGGAGGCCGGTCAGGAGTTGAGTGTGCACATGGCTCATGGTTCAAGCGGGCTCGCGGAGGGTGGCGCTGGGCATGGGCCTAAAGGGGAGGGGAGAATAAGGGAGGCAGGCATGAGGGAATTACAAGCGAAAGTAGGTGAGAGCGAGCGCTTCCGCATGATAAGGGAGGAAATACTATCCCAGCCCGTGCACCTGTGCCCGGAGAGGGCCCTCCTGGTCACCGAGTATTTCCGGAAGCATGACGACCCGGAGGAGCCCATGCCGGTCCGCCGGGCCAAAGCCCTGCGCTACATCCTGGCCAACAAGTCGGTTCGCATCTACCCTCACGAACTCATCGTGGGCAACGTCGGTTCCCACCGTGTTTCCGCCATCATGCAGCCTGAGCTGGCCGGGGTCTTCATGAGCGAGGACCTCCTTTGGATCGACCGCCGCAAGACCACCCCCCTGCGCATCTCGTGGCCGGACCGCTTCCGCCTGCTCACACGGGTCATCCCATACTGGTTGACGAGGAACATGAACTGGCGGGCCTTCCGTGACAGGCGGCACTTCCTCCGCTACGTGAGGGAGCAGCTCCGCCCCACCTATTACCTCATCAACGAGGCCGGCGGGATCGGCCATTTCCTCCCCGACTATGAGAAGATGCTGCGGCTGGGCGTGGAAGGTTTCCTGGAGCTCATGGAGGGAAAGGAGGGAGAGCTCTACGAGGCGGCACGCATCGCCGCCGATGGCTTGGTAATATATGCCAACCGTCTGGCGGACGTGGCGGAGCGGCTGGCCCGCCTGGAAGGGGATCCCGGACGCCGCGAGGAGCTGGAGGAGATCTCCCGCATATGCCGCAAGGTCCCCCGGCGGCCCGCGGAGACCTTCCACGAGGCCCTGCAGTCCCTTTGGCTCACCCACCTGGCGGTTAACCTGGAGGGGTTGAACTCGGCCATATCCTTCGGGCGCGTGGACCAATACCTGTATCCCTATTACCGCCGGGACCTGGAGGAGGGACGCCTGGACCCGCAGCAGGCCAAGGATCTGCTCCTCTCGTTCACCGCCAAGGCTACGGAGCACGTCTTCCTGCTCTCGGAGAGGATAAGCCGCTACCACGGCGGCTACCTGGTGGTGCAGGCGGCCATAGTGGGAGGGACGGACCGGGAGGGTAAGGACGCGGTCAACGATCTCACCTATCTCTTCCTCGAGGTCATGGAGGAGGCCGGTTTGCGGGATCCAAACTACCAGGCCCGGGTGCACGCCGCATCTCCGGAGGAATACCTCCGGCGGTTAGCGGAGGTGGCCCGGCGGGGGAAGGGCGTCCCCGCCATCTTCAACGACGAGGCGGTGGTGGCCGCCCTGGTCCACCACGGGTACCCCCTCGAGGAGGCCCGCGATTACGCCGTCGTGGGATGCGTGGAGCCGGCCATTCCCGGAAGGAGTTTTCTGTCCACCGATGCCGCCCTCTTCAACCTCCCCCTCTGTCTGGAGCTGGCGCTGAACCGGGGCAGGCGCTTCGGAAGACGCCGCAGGGTGGGTGCTCTCACCCCCGACCCCGCCGGTTTCAGAAGCATGGACGATGTCCTGGAAGCCTTCTCACGGCAGGTGGATTTCATGGTGGACCGCATGGTGGGCGATTTCCGGGTGGTGGAGGGCGGGAACCGAGATTTCCACCCCACCCCGCTCTCCTCCATGCTCGTGGAGGGCTGCCTGGAGTCCGGGAGGGACCTCACCGAGGGAGGTGCCAGGTATAACGGGAGCGGCATACAGGGCGTGGGGGTGGC
>NZ_JACVJJ010000105.1:0-3199 GCF_015711935.1 Candidatus Solincola tengchongensis | reverse complement strand
CCATCATCTTCGTGCCTTGCGACCGCCCCGGCGTGACCCAGGGCCCGGCCTACGAGAAGGCGGGCATGGCCGCGGACAAGAACGGCGACATCTGGTTCGAGAACGTGCGCGTCCCCCTGTGGTACCGGGCCTGCGGCCCCGGGGACGACGCCAAGTACTACGGCGAGGTGGTCTCCCTGGGCAACATGGGGAGCATCGCCTTCGCCGTGGGGGTGATGCTCAACATCTATGAGAAACTGCAGGAGTACGTGAACCGCAAGACCTACCGCGGCATGCCCCTCAAGGAGAACGACGCCGTGGCCGGGGTGCTGGCCGACTTCGCCGCCACCATCGAGGCGGTGCGCATCATCGGTTACCAGTGTGCCCGCATGTGCGACCGCCAGGACCTCTACGGGCCGCGCTGGACCCCGGAGATCGTGGCCCGGGCCCGCGCCCACCGTTACTTCGCCGCTGACCGCGCCCTGGAGGCTATCGGCAAGGTGATGAACCTCATGGAATGCTTTGGGCCGGACCGCGACTGGGACGTGGAGAAGCACTGGCGGGACATCAAGATGGTCCAGCTCTGGCTAGGCGGCAAACAGCTCAGCCAGATGGAGGTGGCCCGCTGGTTCTTCGAGTGCGAGACGCTTTGAGGTGATGAAGATGGCCGTGGAAACGGGTACCCGGACGGAAGTGGAGACGCGGGGGCTGGTGGACGCCCTGGACCGCATCCTGCGCCAGCTCATCAGCACCCCCAAGTTCAAAGAGACGGTGATCACCCTGCTCAACGCGGTGGACCCGCCTGCGGCGCGCCGCCTGGTGCGTACCATATTCTGGCAGGACCCTGGGTTGCTCATGTCCGTGCTCGGGACCCTGCCGGCGATACTGAACACCGCGTTCCAGGCCCTGGCGGAGGCAGCCGCCCAGATGAACTCCATGCCTGCCCCCCTCCTCCAGGACCTCCTGCACCGCATCGTGGAGGGCCTGGACGGAGAGGCCCTGGGCGAGGCGGCGGGGGGACTGGCGAAGATGAGCCTCTCCCTCGGGCTATCGGAGGAGGGGAGCGGCCTGCGCCGCAGCCTCTCCTCCCTGCGCGGCGATTTCTTCTCCGCCTTCTCAGCCGCCATGGGAGATGCCTCCCTGGCCGAGCGCCTCAGCGCCTGGATGGCCGCCGCGGGCGAGAGGGCCAAGGACAAAGAATCGTCCACTTACGCCTTCGTCCAGGCCCTCAGGAAGGCCCTGGAAAAGAACCCGGACTTCGTGAAGCACGTCTTACAGCCCCTTCTGGAATTACCCGCCAAATCCTCGACGAGGAAGGCTTCAACGAAGTCCGGTGAGACCAAACCGGACGCCAGCAAGCCGGCCGCCAAGAAGGAAGGGTAAGGGGGTGAGAGCATGGAACGCCGGGATGTAAACCCGGGCCTCGGGGAGAGGATACTCAAGGAGGTCATCGCCACCCCCGCCCTGAAGGAGGTCTTCCTCCTCCAGATAAAGGACATCAGGCCAGAGACGGCGTCAGGTCTTGTCAAGACCCTGCTCTGGGGGGACCCGGGCGTCTCCATGAGCCTCTTCGGGGCCCTGCCCGATGCCGCCAACTGGCTGCTGGAGTTCCTGCTCGAGCTGGGACGCCAGCTCAACGGCCTCCCAGAGCCGCTGCTCCGGGACATCTTGGGGCGCATCGGCGCGGGTATAGACCGTGAACGCCTGGGGGAGCTTCCCCAGATTTACGGGAAGCTCCTGCGCCGTCTGCTCCTGGGGGAGGGCAGGCCTCCCGAGGAGGTCCGGGACGCGGTGGTCTCCGCGCTGAACCGGGCCCTCGCCGCCCTCGAGCGCTCCACCGCCCAGCTGGAGGCGAACCGGGAGGAGATGGCGCGCACCCTGCGCAGGGCCTGGAAGGAACTGGATACCGCCTCCCTGGCCAGGACGGCGCGCCGCATGGCCTCCCTTCTCGCCGCCGCTGCGCGCCCTGAACGCGGGGAGGGGGAGGGAAAAGGCGCGGCCAAGGCCGCCAAGCTGGCCGCGGGAGCGGCGGCCGGGCTGCTTGCCCTGCGCTTCATCAAGAAGAGGACGAGGGAGAAGCGCAAAACCCGGGAGAGGAGCAGGTTCATATGTTAAATCAAAGGAATGAGCACACAACGGCTTCTACGGGGCGCTAGGACGTTATCGGAGAGGAAAGCGCCGAAAGAGGCCTACGGTGGAGACATTCCGATAAACCCGTGAAAACGGAAAACAGCGGGAAAAAGGAAACCGGCAAGAGGATATGGGTTATGCAGCGCAAGGTCTCGTATGGTATATGCCCCTCGCGGGCGCACAAACCCGCGATTGGAGAAAAGATTTACGGAGTCAGATGGCTTTCATAAGAGCGAGATTTGAAGAGCCTCGTTTGCCAAGGCGCGGCTGTCGGGAGGAGCCCCATGTGGGGAGGAAGACGCCACAAAACGGCAAATCCCGCGTTCGGGTTTCCCTCGCGCAGCCGGACGGCCCCCGGACGAGGTCGCAGCGCGAAAGACATCGCTCGGATGATCGCGAGCGGCGGGAGGGATGAAAAGTGTCAGGAGAAACCGGAGCCGGCGAGAAGCTGAAGAGGTGGCGGAGATTCATGTACGCATACAACACGGCCATGTGCTTGAGCATGGGCCCTCCCATGGTCTTATTCCAGAAACTGCCAAGGGCCATCCTCAAGTGGCCATATGAGGACCCGGTGATGATGGGCATCTACGGTACCATCGTCACCTCTGTGGGGGTTTGCTCCGCGGCCGCCGTGCGCAGCGAGGAGGCCCAGGAGAGGTTCCTCCCCCTCTTCCTGGTCCAGATGCTCTACAAGACGATGACCTGCGCCCTGCTGGCCAGGGAGCTGCGCAAGAAGGAGGTGGAGCCCTGGGGCCTGCGGCTCATCCTCTGGTTCTTCGCGGCTTATATCGTCATGCTCGCGGGAACCGCGCCCTGGAAAGCGGGCAAGTGACATGCAGGGCGTGATCTCGGCACGGGGAGGTGGTGTTGCCCTAAAGTCACAAGAAACGGGAAGTCGGGTGTCGCTTCCCGAGGCGGCCGAAAACGAAAGCGCTGGCTGTCCCTGAACCACGTGAAGAGAAAAAATGCGGTAGCAATCCACTCCACTTACACGAAGCTCATTCGCTGCAACGTCCATACCCACATCGAGCAGATTTTCAAAACCACGTTCTTCCGGCTGTCTACCACCGCCGACCTCGGGAAGGGAGAG
>NZ_JACVJJ010000104.1:0-6358 GCF_015711935.1 Candidatus Solincola tengchongensis | reverse complement strand
GGCCATGGCCTCCCTCAGAAAGGAGGTGAGGAGGAATCCCGAAGCCTGGCTCGAAAAGCACATGCCGCTTCTTGAGACAAGGAGCGGAGACCCCTGGGTGAAGGACGTCCTCAAGGCGCTTGCGGGACATGAGAGGATAGCGTGTTGAGGTTTTGTCGGGATGGGGTGCCTACTTTTTGTAGACAGCAACAGAGGATACTCGTTCCTTGACGACGCAATATTAATGTGGTACGGATATTTGCCGAATGTTTGCCGGAGGGGAAGTTTCGAGCAGGCGAGATACACGGGTGGAGACATGATCCCAGGAATTTCCATTTGCGGCCCGTCACGGGGAGTGGGCGCATGAAGCTAATCATAACCGAGAAGAACACCACGGCGCGGCGCATCTCCACCATCCTCTCGGATGGGAAGGCACGCCCGCTCTCCTCCTCCCGGAACCCCGTGTACGTCTTCCGCATGAACGGGGAGGAAGTCCACTGCCTGGGCCTCAAGGGCCACATCCTCAAGGTGGATTTCCCGCCCCGTTACCAGCAGTGGCAGGAGGTGGAGCCCAGGGAGCTCATCCGCGCCGACATCGTCAAAGTGCCCACCAACAAGACCCTCATCCGCACGGTGCAGAGCGAGGCCCGCAAGGCGGACGAGGTGATCATCGCCACGGACTTCGACCGGGAGGGGGAGCTCATCGGTGTGGACGCCATCAACATCATCCGGGAGGTGCGCCCGGACATCAAGGTCCGGAGGGCCCGCTTCTCCGCCCTGACCCCCTCCGAGATCAAGCGCGTCTTCGCCAACTTGGAGGAGCCCTACTACAACCTGGCCTCCGCCGGTGAGGCCCGCCAGGACATAGACCTCATCTGGGGAGCCAGCCTGACGCGCTTCATCAGCCTGGCCTCGACGCGGCTGGGGAAGAACTTCCTCTCCGTGGGGAGGGTGCAGAGCCCCACCCTGGCCCTCATCGTGGACCGGGAGAAGGAGCGCAAGGAGTTCGTCCCCACGCCTTTCTGGACCCTGAAGATAGACTGCCGCAAGGACGGGGAGACCTTCCAGGCGGTTCACGCCAAAGAGCGCTTTCCCACCCGGGAGGAGGCCGAGGAGGCCCATTCCCGCCTGGAGGGGAAAGCCACCGTGCGGGAGGTCAAGGCCACGGAGAGGAGCGTCAAGCCCCCCATACCCTTCAACACCACGGGGCTGCTCACCGCAGCGGCATCCCTCGGTTTCCCGGCGGCCAAGGCCATGAACATCGCCGAGAACCTGTACATGAACGGCTACATCAGCTACCCGCGCGTGGACAACACCGTGTACCCGCCCTCCCTGGACCTCAGGGGCATCCTGCGGGAGCTCTCCAGGAGCCCCGCCTTCGGCGAGCTGGCCGGGGAGCTCCTGGCGCGGAGGAAGCTGACGCCGACGCGGGGGAGCAGGCAGTCCACGGACCACCCTCCCATCCACCCCACAGCGGCCGCCTCTCCCGGCGACCTGTCGCCCCAGGAGTGGAAGATCTATGAGCTGGTGGCCAGGCGCTTCATGGCCACCCTGGCCGGAGAGGCCCGGGTGCTCTCCGTGCGCACCGACCTCGAATGCGGGCCGGAACCTTTCGTGGCCCGCGGGTCCCGCACCGTGGAGGAGGGCTGGTACCGGTTCTATCCCTACGGGAGGAAGAAGGAGGTGGACCTCCCGCACCTGGAGGCGGGCGAGGTGGTGGAGGTGGTGGACGCTCCGCCGCCCAAGAGGGGCGAGACGCAGCCGCCGCCACGCTACACCCAGGGCAAACTCATCGAGAAGATGGAGGAGCTTGGGCTGGGCACCAAGTCCACGCGCCACGCCATCATAGAGAGCCTCTATGAGAGGGGGTACATCTACGGGGACCCCATCGCCCCCACGGAGACGGGGATAGCCGTGGCCGAGGCCTTGCGCAAGTTCGCCGGGGTGATCTCCTCGCCTGAGATGACCGCGGCCCTGGAGAGGGACATGGACGCCATCGTGGAGGGCGCCGAGACGCGCCTGGAGGTGGTGGACAAGTCGCGGGAGATGCTCGAGGAGGTCATGCGGCTTCTGGAGGACAGCCGCTCCGAGGTGGCGGCGGAGATACGCAACGGCATCCGGGAGGACCGCGTTCTGGGCTCATGCCCGAAATGCGGTTCCCCGCTGCGGGTCATCCGGGCCAAGAAGAGCAAGAAGAGGTTCGTGGGCTGCAGCAACTACCCTGATTGTACGGTCACCTACCCCCTCCCCCAGAACGGGAACCTGGTGCCCACGGAAGAGGTATGCCCGGAGTGCGGCTCTCCCAAGGTGAGGATGGTTAACCGCGGCAGGAGACCGTGGACCTTCTGCCTGGACCCCGCCTGTCCCACGAAGGGGCGGGAGGCCGCGCCGGAGGCCGAGGCGCCCCCCTCCGGTGAGAAGGTCCGGACCGGTGAGGAGGGTTGATTCTGCAGAAGGCGGCTTTGCGCGCCACGCGCGGCCGTGTCCCCATGGGCTCCTGATCTCACCTGGCTTCCCGTTTCCGGCTTGAGAGGCGCGGTTCTCTGGGGGATGCCACGCCGGGAAGGGGTCAGCGGATTCCCAGCCTCCACCCCTTCGCGTTGCGGCCGATGGAGGTGAATACGCTTCCGAGAGAGGTGTAGAGGGGATTTCACCGCCTCCGGCGTCTCGAGCTCCGGTGGTTCTTGAGGTAAGAGTCGATCCCGATGACGATTTAGCGCAGGGACCTACCGGGTGGGTTGATCACCTGGATCATGGGAGTCCGTCTGCCGGACTCGGGTGCGGATGCGGCATCCGAGGGAGGAAGGACTGTTCCGCCCGGTTACCCTGAGGGGCCGGTGTAGCGGGATACCGGCGTCGCCAAGGTCAGACGCGAGCTCCCTTCCGGTTTGCGCCACCGGACGGCTTATAGGAAAATAACGCCATAACCGGGAAGGAAGGAGGAAAGGCGTTCATGCGCAAGGTGACCGTGGTGGGAGCGGGCATGGTGGGTTCCACCACCGCCATGCGGCTGGCGGAATCGGGGCTGGCCGATGTGGCCCTTATAGACGTCGATGCCGATCTGGCACGGGGCAAGGCCCTGGACATTTCCCAGGCCCTCCCCCTGACCGGTTCCCCTTCCCGCGTGGTGGGCGGGGACGACTACCGCCTTGCCGAGGGGAGCGAGGTGGTGGTGGTCACCGCCGGGTTCCCCCGGAGGCCGGGGATGTCCAGGGCCGACCTCTTGGGGAGGAACGCGGAGGTGGTGAGGGAAGTGGTGGGCTCTGCCGCCGCCGCCGCCCCGGAGAGCGTGATCATCATGGTTACCAATCCCCTCGACGAGATGTCCTACCTGGCCTGGAAGGTCACCGGGTGGGACCGGCACCGGGTGATGGGCATGGCCGGGCTCCTTGACGGTTCCCGGCTGGCCTACTTCGCCGCGCGCGAGCTGGGCGTATCCCCGTCGCAGGTCCAGCCCACGGTTCTGGGAAGCCACGGCGAGGCCATGTTGCCCCTTCCCCGTTTCACCACCGTGGCCGGGGTACCCTTGGACGAGCTGCTCCCGCCGGAGAAACTCGGGGAGCTCTTCGAGAGGACCCGCGAAGGGGGAGCGGAGATCGTCTCCCTGCTCAGGACGGCGAGCGCCTATTACGCGCCCTCCGCCTGCGTGGCCCGCATGGTGGAGGCCGTCCTCCGCGACGAGGATTACCGGGTGACGGCCAGCGTACTCCTGGAGGGCGAGTACGGCATCAGCGGGGTCTTCTTGGGCGTTCCTGTGGTCCTGGGCGCGGGGGGCTGGAAGAGGGTGGTGGAGCTGCCCCTCGAGGACCAGGAGATAGAGGGGCTTGAGGAGTGCGCCCGCCTCATCCGGAGCAGGATGGAGGAGCTGGATGGGTGGCTGGCGGGTTCTTGATCCCTCGCGGGTAAGCGAGGCCGTGGAGGAGCTAGCCGCAAGGGCCTCGCTGGAGCTTCCGAAGGACGTGGAGAGCGCCATCGCGGAAGCCCTGGAAAGGGAGACATCCAGCCTGGGGAGGTATGCCCTGGGCATGATCCTCGAGAACGCCGAAGTGGCCCGCCGGGAGGGGCTCCCCCTGTGCCAGGACACGGGCATGTTCCACCTCTTCGTGGAGCTGGGAGAGGGCGTGGCCCTGCCCCACAGCTTCCAGGCGGCGGTGGACGAGGGTATAAGAAGGGCCACGCGGCGGGTGCCACTCCGTTCATCGCTGGTAGATCTTCCCATCCGGGAACGTCGTGACCGGGGGGACAACACCCCGGTGCGCGTGCACGTGAGCGGGGGAGGTCCTGAAGGGGAGGCTCGCCTCACCCTCCTGGCCAAGGGAGGGGGGAGCGAGAACGCCACGAGCCTCCATTTGCTCCTTCCGGGCGAGGGAGAAGAGGGGGTGCGCCGGGTGGTCCTGGAGGCGGTGCGCGCCAGGGGGGCCCAGGCCTGTCCTCCCTTGGTGGTCTGCGTGGGAGTGGGGGGTGACGCCGGTGAGGCCCTGGAGCTGGCCCTGCGGGGCCTGCTGCGGCCCGTGGGAGAGAGGAATCCGCGCGGGGACCTGGCACGCCTGGAGGAGGAGCTCCTCGCGGAGGTCAACGCCACGGGCATTGGGGCCGCTGGGCTGGGCGGGGACACCACGGCCCTCGACGTCCACCTGCAGGAGGCTCCCACCCACATAGCCTGCCTTCCAGTAGGGGTGGTCCTGGGGTGCCACGCCCTGCGGCGGAGCACCGCGCTGCTTTGAGTCGGCATGGATGGCCTATGGAAAGAGATAACCAAAAGAACTGCACCGACTACCGGCCGGGTAGTTTCCGGCGCACGGAAGAGGACCTGCAGATAAAGCCGGCTGCCTTCCGGGGGCTGCTGCGCAACCGCGACTTCCTCTTCCTGTGGATGGGGCAGATGATATCCGCCGTCGGGGACTGGATAATCGTGGCCGTGCTCTTCGCCTACGTGGACCAGTTGTCCGGCGGGCGAAGTTACGCCATCAGCCTCATGATGCTCTCCAAGTTCCTCCCCGCCGTGCTCCTCGGCTTCCTCGCCGGAGTGATCATCGACCGCCTGGACCGCAGGTCCACCCTCATACTCTGCGACCTCTCCCGCGCCGCGCTGGTCGTCTTCCTGCCCTTCGCCGGGAACCTCCTCTTCATCTGCATCCTGGTCTTCGCCATCGAGACCTTCACCATCATCTACGGGCCGGCCAAGGACGCCAGCATACCCGACCTGGTAGAGCCGCAACAGCTGACCAACGCCAATTCCATGAACATGCTCACCCTCTACGCTTCCATGGCCTTCGGGACGGCCCTCGCCGGCAGCATCATCGGCTTCATTTCTTGGCTTGGCAGGCTCAACCCGGGTTTCATGGGCAGGATAGACCCCAATAAGGCCGCCTTCTTCCTCGATTCCCTCACCTTCCTGGCCTCCGCCTGGCTCATCTACCATATTGGCTTTAAGAAGATACCCCGGGAGGAGCGGGTCAAGATGACCACCGTGCAGGTGAGACGTGATTTCCGGGAGGGCTTCCGCTACCTTTGGGGGAGGGCCCTCACCCGTACCGTGCTCCTCCTCACCCTGGCCTGCTTCCTGGGGGGAGGGACCATCTACGTGCTCACGGTGAGCTTCGTGCGCTACGTCCTGGGCGGTAGCGGTTCCACCTTCATGTACATCCTCACCACCCTGCTCTTCGGCATGATGAGCGGTTCCGTCCTGGCCGGGGCGTTCAGGAGCCGGGTGCGCAAGGAGAGGGTGCTGGGGCTGGCCATCTCCGGCTTCGGGGCCGGCGTGGTGCTCTTCTCCATCCTCTCCGTGACCTGGATATCCTTCCTGGTGGCCTTCCTGGGCGGCGTCTTCATGGGCTATGCCATCGTGGGCATGGTCACCCTCCTGCATGAGAGGCTGGACGAGGAGTACCGGGGGAGGGCCTTTGCCACCATCCAGGTGATCATGCGGGCTTCCATATTCGTGTCCATCATGCTGGCCGGGCCCCTTGCGGACCTGATAACCGGGCTGGGCCGCAGGTTGGGCCTGCGTCCCCTCTCCCTGTGGCTGGTCAGGCTGGGCGGGTCCTACCAGGGTGAGATAGACGGGAGATACGCGGACTTCCGCTATCTCCTCAACGGTCCCCAGCTCATCCTGCTCGTGGGAGGGCTGGTGATCTTCGCCGCCGGCGTCTACGGGCAGCGTTCCTTCCACCGCCATTTCGCTTTCGCCGGCGAGGGGGCCTGTGGAGGGCCCCTGACCCCGGAGTGGGAGGAGGGCTATGGCTTGCCCGCCCCCTCGCTTGCCGGGGACAGGTCCGCGACCACCACCCTGGCGGGGGAAAGGGGGATGGATCCGGAGGGGCAGGATTCCGGCCGAGGGGAACCTTCCACGGAGGAGGTGGTGGAGGACCGTTGAGGC